>CAZLRM010000006.1:0-5930 GCA_964561895.1 uncultured Christensenellaceae bacterium
AAGAATCAAGTTGAAAAGGCTATACCCACAGTTTAAGAGTTAACAGAGTACTAGTGATTTAAATCTGCCGATTTTTTTGCACTCCATGTCAATCATATAGTTTATAAATAATTCAGTATCATTGTTTTCGAAACTGTATGTAAAGTTTGTATCTATCAGAAGACCGGCCTTTTTTGTATTAAAATTTAATTCTTGGAGTAAAAGGTCGGGATCCATTTCAGATACCATTACACTTTTGAGAATAGCAATAATATTATCTCCGTATCCTTTAACACACTTAAACCCTACATCTATATCAAGCCTGTAAGTGTCAACACTTATTAATTCGAGATCACAATCAAGCACTTTGGATAAAATGAATTTGGCCCTATTTTCTTGCATCATCATATCTTGCATTTGATTGTTGATTTTAACTAATTCTTTATTCTGGCCCCACGCCACGAGAGCCAGCAAAACAGTACCACCAAACGCAATAATCGAACCCCAATATACCAAAATATCACCGGCCTGTAGAAGATACATGCCAGAAACAAAAAGTACGACTACATGGACAATCGGGGGGAGGGCAATCAAAAATAGAAAAACAAAAATCGCGATCTTTGCCGTGCGTGTTTTGAGTAGGAACTTTATCTTGTCGGTTCTAGCTGATTTCCCTTCTATCATGTGTTCTCCAAGCCTCAGTTAATAAATATAATTAATCTCTTATCCCTCTCCTCCTCTATTTCGACATATCTTCCCAAAATCCTTGAAGAAACAGTAAAAATTGTGCGATTTGCGGAAAGAGGGGCAGTATGCGGGATTTGCTTGCACCCTCATCCGTCACAGCTGCACCGCCTGGTTTACCCACTGGGAAAACCAGCCCCCGAGGGGAAGGCAAGAGTGCGCTCGATTACCGAGCTGTGATTGTAGTAACGTGCCAAGTTCACCGTGTGCTTCTGATCACCGCGGAATACGGGTGGTCGCCCGTGGCGGGAGTGACTTCGATGAGCTCGCCGCTGCGCAGCATCGCCATTGTGCGAAGATACAGCCAGCGGTCGCTCACCCCCGGCAGCGCGCCCAGCGTTTTGCCGATGAGCACCGCCATGCGGAACTCACCCTCCGGCATATGCGCGCGCAGCGCAAAGTCGTAGAAATCCTCCGGCACGCTGAGCAGCCGCCCGTTGACGAGCGCGCGAAGCGGCGCGTTCTCGCCCGCGAGGGCGCGCCACTCAGCTGCGTATATCTGCCGCAGCGCATCGCTGACGGGGCGCTCGTATGCGGCGGCCATCGCGCCCAGCAATTCCGCGTCCACATCACCCATGCCGCGGTATTCTATGAGGCAGCCGTCCTTCTCTATCTGCGCGGGGACAAACACGGTGGAGAGCGGCGTATCCGCGCCCTGCAAAAGATGGCACACGAGGCGCAGGCCGCACAGCTCCGCAGGGCTGGCTTCGCATACCCACATGCGGACAGGCTCATGCGTGGTTTTGGCTTCTTCCAACCGCTTCAGCCCTTTCAGAGTTGTATTCCATATCCCGTCCGGCACGCCCGCAAATTCGCCGTAGAGCAAATCCAGCACGGCCTTGCGCTGCTGCAGCCCTGAGTCCGCGTCCGATATATCGCCGATGTCGGCGCACAGCATCAGCATCGCGATGTCGCGCGGGTCGCCGCCCAGCGCTTCGCCGTGCCACTCGCGCGGCTTTTTAGCCTCGCGCATCAGCTGCTTGCGCTCTTTGGCGGTGCCGCCGATAACACCCGCCGCGCACTGCATACGCTCTCCTGGCTTCATCGATTTGGCGAATTTAAGTGCCCCGGCGGCGCTTTCACAAAATGCAAGTTCAATCATGCTTTAGCTCCTTAAAGAACAATCCTTTGCGGTCTAAATTGAGCTCTGTCGCGGTCAGGTGGATGGCGCACTCCTCCAGCGCGGAGAGTAGGCGAAAGCGAATAACGGATAGAGCAGCACGCCGCTGCCGAAGATCAGGTATTCCACGGGATAGAGAAACAGCAGCGCGCCCGTAATCTTGTTGCCCAGCGTGTGCAGTATGGCAAAGCGCCCGAACCGCGCGCGCGAAATGATGACGCCCGCGGTGCGTACGGCGGCAATGGCGGCGGCAAGCCACAGCACGACGGGCGCGATGATACCCATCCAGACGATGAGCGCGGTAATCACGGCGGCGAACATGAAAATATCCGCGATGCTGTCGAGCGCCGCGCCCAGCCTGCTTGCGCAATAGTACCGCCGCGCGATAAAGCCGTCCAGCGCGTCGGTTGCGCCGCAGATGAGATACAGTATCAGAAACACCGTGCTGCTGTTTATCAGCAGCGGCAGCAGCAGCGATAGCGCGATGCGCGCGCCCGAGAGTATGTTGGGGATATTCTTCATAAATCAGCGTTTCTTTTTCGCCGCAGTCTTGGCTGCGTTCTGTACGGCGCGGAACTGCACGATCTCGCGGATGAGGTCCAAAGGCAGCGGCTTATTAAGTGGCAGCTGTATCGCGCCTTTGGATGTTTTGTAAGCGGACAGCCGCTCTGCAAAGGTTTCGGTACCCGCCGGGGTGGGGTAAAACCCGATGTGGTTTTTGAACGCGGCGAAGTACACAAGCGGCCCGCAAAGCGTGTAGGCCGGCATGCGGTATGCGATTTTCTCCTGTGCCTTGGGCGCGGCTTTAAGTATAGTCTGCCGCAGCGCGGAAAGCTTCTTCGCAACCTGCGGCGGAAACAACGATATGTATTCGTCCACCGTGGCAAAATCATCGCTTCTTTCGCCCATAGCCATTCCTTTCACTTTGCTTAATTTATGATATATCATTGCCGCGAAAAACACAAACCGCTAAAGTCTTTGCCGCGAACCCGACAACTTTCGACAAAATTTTTTGATTATTCTCAATTTCTATTGAAACCTGCAAGCGTTTTGTGATACGATACGCGGCAGATTGCGATTTTTCGCAAAAAGTTTTAATTGCAACAGGAGGATAATGCATGAAAAAATTAATCGCCCTGATCGTAACGCTGATGATGGTTTTAGCGCTGTTCGCGGGCTGCGCGGGTAATGCGGGAAAAACGGGCAATGACAAGGACAACGACGAGCAGGAAACTGCTGAATCGGTTGAAACGGAAGATACCGGGGCCGACGATATCACGACCGATGACACCGAAGAAGTGTCCGAAGTGACCGCTTCCAGCTCCGGCTATCCTATCCCGGATTCTTTCAACGCTTATACCGAAGCCAAAGGCGTTGTAATCAACAAACTGATGGACGGCCTTTCAAACAACCCCGATACGGCGATGGCGTCGCTCTCATTTTTTGGCGTTTCGATGGTCGATGCGGTGCTGATCCCGGTTGCGTTCTTCGGAATGGACGAAGCGGCGGCAGCAGCGGGTATGGAATATTTGAGCGGCACGGACGTTTCGTACACGTCAAGCGGCAATACCTATACGCTTACCTACACCGATTCGGAAGGCAAGGTGCAGTCGCTGACGGGCGTCTGGGACGCTGCGGCGGATTGGCTTGTCTGCACTGGCTCGACGGACGGCGTGGAGAACTTCTACTCGGAATACCGCAAAACTTCGTACGGATATGTCGGCCAGTACTTCTTCACGAACGATGATGGTACCGCCACGATCTATAAAATCACCGTTCAGGGCGAAGACGGCGCTCTCGGCATATCTGCCGCTACCGAAAAGCCCGCAGCGCTCACCGGCGGCGAACCTGTGGAGTTTCCGCAGTCCTGCACCGAGTGGTACGCGATAAACGGTACCACGATCACGGGTATGACTACGGACGGCACGGCGCTTAACTTTGAGTACACCCCGACGGAAACAGAGGAATAACCTATTAACCCGAGAACAGACAGACCCCGCGCCAAAGGCGCGGGGCTTAAAACCGCTGACAAACTTCGTTTGCCGGCGGTTTTTATATGCATTACCCGACCAGTAACGAAATTTATCTATTCGGCATTAATAAGCCCCGGGTTTAAAATATGACATGAAGCCATTGGCAATGTTTATTCGCTCCAAAACCCCGCTCTTTACAAACACAGTTCTTACATTTATAATTGTGGAAGTTAAAAGCGTTAACGCGGGACACGGGCAAATCAGGCGATGCACAGCGAACGGGGAGGCGGTGAAAGCCCCGGGCATCAGCGGTTTTGCGCCATCACCCGCCAGCTTTCCTGCCGAGGGGATATGCCCTTAAGCAGGGGCGGCCCGCGCCCGTTACCGCGCGCTGAAAGAACCCCGCCGTTTCGGGGCTGAATTTGGGTGGTACCGTGAAAGATGAGCGTCTTTTGCCCCAAGGGGCAAGGCGCTTTTTATGACAGAAGGAGAACCGCATGCTGTACAAACCTGTGGATAAGAGCCTGAACTTCAAGGACAGAGAAGTTGAAGTTTTAGAGTTCTGGAAGCAAAATCAGATATTTGAAAAGGCCGTGGAGCAGGGCAAGGGGCGCCCCGCTTACACGTTTTATGACGGGCCGCCGACCGCCAACGGCAAGCCGCACATCGGCCATATTTTAACGCGCAGTATTAAGGACCTGATACCGCGCTACAGGGCGATGCAGGGTTTTGACGTACTGCGCAAAGCAGGCTGGGATACGCACGGCCTGCCGGTGGAGCTGGAAGTGGAGAAGATGCTGGGGCTCGACGGCAAGGAGCAGATCGAGCAGTACGGCGTGGAGCCGTTCATTGCGGAGTGCAAAAAAAGCGTCTGGAAGTACAAAGGCGAGTGGGAGCGCATGAGCGACCGCGTGGGCTTCTGGGCGGACATGGAGCACCCCTACATCACGTACGAGAACAACTACATCGAATCGGTGTGGTGGTCGCTAAAGCAGATACACGAGAAAGGCCTGCTGTACAAGGGCCACAAGGTCGTCCCTTACTGCCCGCGCTGCGAAACGGCGCTTAGCTCGCACGAGGTGGCGCAAGGCTACAAGGATGTGGAGGAGACCTCCATATTCGTGCGGTTTAAGGCGAAGGGCGAAGATAACACCTACTTTCTCGCGTGGACGACGACGCCTTGGACGCTGCCCAGTAACGTGGCGCTGTGCGTGAACCCGCGCGAGCAGTACGTTAAAGTGAAGCATAACGGCGAATATATCATCATGGCGGCGGCGCTGGTAGAAAGCGTGCTCGGCGAGGGCGCGGAGGTTGCCGAGCGTTACGTCGGCAAGGATCTGGAGCGAAAAGAATACGAGCCGCTGTACGATTTCGGCGTGGCGGACAAGAAGGCATGGTTCATCACGGCGGACGATTACGTGACGCTGACGGACGGAAGCGGCATCGTGCACATCGCGCCCGCTTTTGGCGAGGACGACGCGCGCGTAGGCAAAACCTACGATCTGCCTTTCGTGCAGATGGTGGACGCGCGCGGCCGCTTCAAGAAAGAGACGCCCTGGGTGGGCGTGTTCGTGAAGGACGCCAACGCAAAGATCATAGAGGATTTGAAGCAGCGCGGCCTGATGTACCGCGCACAGGAATACGCGCACAGCTATCCTTTCTGCTGGCGCTGCGACACACCGCTGCTCTATTACGCGCGCAGCACGTGGTTCATCCGCATGACCGCAGTCCGCGAGCTGCTGATGAAGAACAACCGCAGCGTGGGCTGGCTGCCCGAAAACATCAAGGAAGGCCGCATGGGCAACTTCTTAGAGAACGTGATCGACTGGGGGCTCTCGCGGGAGCGCTACTGGGGTACGCCGCTGCCCGTGTGGACGTGCGCCTGCGGCCATGTGCACGTGGTCGGCTCCATTGCGGAACTCAAGGAACTCGGCGAGAACGTGCCGGATAACATCGAGCTGCACAAGCCGTTCATCGACGCGGTGCTCTTAAAATGCCCGGAGTGCGGCGCGCACATGAAGCGCGTTAGCGAGGTCATCGACTGCTGGTACGATTCGGGCTCCATGCCTTTTGCGCAATGGCACTACCCGTTTGAGAATAAAGAGGAGTTTGAG
>CAZLRM010000006.1:5940-27746 GCA_964561895.1 uncultured Christensenellaceae bacterium
CGAAGCCGTCGATCAGACGCGCGGCTGGTTCTACACGCTGCTCGCCATCAGCACGCTGGTATTCGAACGTTCGCCGTTCGAAAACTGCATCGTATTAGGGCACGTGCAGGACAAGGATGGCCAGAAGATGAGCAAGCACAAGGGCAACGTGATAGACCCGTGGAGCGTGCTCGATAAGCAGGGCGCGGACGCGGTGCGCTGGTACTTTTATTCAAGCTCCATGCCGTGGCTGCCCAATCGCTTCTACGACGAGGCGGTCTCCGAGGCGCAGCGCAAGTTTATGGGCACGCTATGGAACACCTACGCGTTCTACGTGCTGTACGCCGACATAGACGATTTTGACCCGACCAAGCATACGCTAAGCTATGCCAACGTGATGGATAAATGGATACTCTCGCGGCTGAATACGCTGGTCGCGACGGTCACGAAGTACCTCGACGAGTACCGGCTGACCGAGCCCGCGAGGGAGCTCGATAAGTTTGTGGATGAGCTTTCGAACTGGTACGTGCGCCGCTGCCGCGAGCGCTTCTGGGGCAGCGGCATGGAGCAGGACAAGGCGGACGCCTTCCTCACGCTCTATACGGTACTCGAGACGCTGTGCCGCCTCGCCGCGCCTTTCATACCGTTCATGACCGAGGCGATGTATCAGAACATCGTGCGCAGCGTGGACAGCAGCGCGCCCATCAGCGTGCACCTTTGCGCATACCCCAAGGCCGATATGTCCCGCGTGGACAAGGCGCTGGAGCAGGGCATGGACGCGGTGCTGCGCGTGGTGGTATTGGGCCGCGCGGCGCGCAACACAGCCGCCATCAAAAACCGCCAGCCCATCGCGAACATGTTCGTGGCGGGCATCGACGACCCGGGCGCGATGTATACGGAGCTCATTGAGGGCGAACTCAACATCAAAAAGGTCACCTACGGCGCGGACACATCCGAGTACGTGTCGTACAGCATCAAGCCGCAGCTCAAAACCTTGGGGCCGAAGTACGGCAAGCTGATTGGCGCCATCCGCACGCACCTTGCCGAAGGCGACGGCCTCAACATTGTGAATACCGTGCGCAGCGAAGGCGTATATTCCTTTGAGGCGGACGGGCAGCCCGTGACGCTGACCGAGGAGGATATGCTCATCGAGCCGGTGCAGCGCGGCGGCTATGTGGTGGAGACGGAGGGCAGCGCGGGCGTGATACTCGAAACCACGCTGACGGAGGCGCTCATTGAAGAGGGCTTCGTGCGCGAGCTGATCAGTAAGATACAAACGATGCGCAAGGAGGCGGGCTTTGAAGTGATGGATCACATCCGTTTTGCGCTGGCGGGCAACGCACGGTTATCCGCCATCATCAGCCGCAACGCGGACGAGATCAAGGCCGAGGTGCTGGCCGACGAGATCGGCGATACGCTCTCGGGCTATGAGAAGGAATGGGACATCAACGGAGAGCCGGCGGCGCTGAGCGTGCAGAAGCTGGGGTAAAACAGGCGGGCGGCCAAAGTGCCCGGAGGGTACGCAGGGCCGCCCCTACGATACGGGATGTGAGAAAGGCTGATGCGATGTGCATCGGCCTTTATACCCGCTGACAAACTTCGTTTGCCAGCGGTTTTTATGTGCATTACCCATCTTTATTATTGCCTTTCTCAGGGCATTGGTCTGCCACTGGCAGGCCAATCCATCGAAAGGCATGTTTCTATGTGGAGTCCACAAGGACTTTATAGTGTGACCAAGAATAAGACTTTGCCAGTAAACTGAAAGGCCGATGGAATGCATTAGCCTTTTTTCTATCAAAAACATATATGCTGAAATCACTAAATCTCTCCGGACGCGCTTTTTGCGGAAATATTGGGGATATCCCGCAATCATGGTATTATCGGGGCATATGGGATGATATAATGCATGTGTAGATTGCGTCAATAATCTACACCTCGTTAAACATCAGATTATCAGGAGGAGACACTATGCGGAAAAAAGCCTTAGTAATAATCGATATTCAAAATGATATAACAAAGAATTATAAGGATGTCATTGACAATATTAATAAAGCTATTGATTGGGCAGTGGGTAATAATATTCATGTTGTTTATATAAGGCATGAAAATTTATCAGCCGGTACGAGGACTTTTAAACCCAATACACATGGGTCTGAATTAGCTTCAGACTTGAAAATAGTATCAAAAAATGTTTTTACAAAATACATTGGGAACGCATTAAGCAGCGAAGAATTTACAGACTTTATTAGTAAAAATGAAATATGTGATTTCTACATGGCAGGAGCAGATGCTGTTGCTTGCGTTAAATCTACCTGTTACAACTTACGCAAAGCAAATTACGGCGTTAACGTACTGTCAGATTGTATTACCAGTTATGATAAAAGAAAAATTGACGAAATGCTACGTTATTATGAAAGTAAAGGTAGTAAAATTATTTGTTTAAATGACCTGTTAATTTAAGCTCTTTCCATACTAACCGCATTGCGCGGCGGGCCTTTTTTCGCCAGCCGCTTTACTCGTTTTTCGGTCAATGTCGTACGCCCATCGTGGTTGCTGTTTGCGCTGTTACTGCCGCATGATACGATAAATGCTCTTAGTCAGCCCATAGAAGGGGCGAATTTTTCTGCCCCTCTCATTCCGGCGTGGCGATGTCCTCCCCCAGCACGTCAATCGTGCGATTGCGTGATTTTTTAAGCGAGGACGAATCCGCCGCCGAGGCCGCGTCGGCGGGGCGCACGGCAAAGCTGCCGCCGCTCGTCTTCGTGCAGTAGGTGGCGATGTAGCTCATTGCCCCCAGCGCAACCTCCCCCGTCACGTTGTCCTTATTAATCACGAACTTGAAGATCACGCCGTCGCGGTTGATCGTGCGGCCGGCCATGCTCGAAACGAAGTTGCCCAGCGAATAGACCACCGGCACATTGCCGCGCTGCGTCTCGATGAGCGCGATCGTCTGCGTACAGTGCGGATGGGAGCCCAAAATAAGGTCCGCGCCTGAAACTGCGATATGCTTCGCAATCTTTTTCTGGCGGCTCGTCACCTTATGCGTGTTCTCGTTGCCCCAGTGCATATAGACAACCGTGAACTCAGCACCCGCTTCCTTTGTTGCGGCGATATCCGCGGCGATTTTATCCGCGTTGTAGCGGTCGATCATAAAGCCGTTTTTGCCCGGGCTGCGGTTCAGCACGTCCGTATACGAGACGACGCCGATTTTGATGCCCTGCACGTCCACCACGAGCGGCTTCTTGTCCTCCTTGGCGGCGTACGCGCCCGTGTGGGTGATGCCGTATTCGTCAAGATGCGCCAATGTCTTTTTGATGCCGTCCGCCTTGTAGTCGTAGATATGGTTGTTCGCGTTGGCCAGTACGTCAAAACCCGCGCCGATAACCGCGCTAAGGTAAGTGATCGGCCCGTTGATGCGCGGGCCGCCCAGCTGCGGCTTGTTCTGCGCCGCGTCGCGGTACTCCAGCAGAATACCCGCCGCCGCGCCAAATGCGTTGAAGCCGATACCCGCGGGGGGCGCCGGAGCGGGGGGCGGTGCGTCGTCGCTTTTCGATCCTACTTTGGTATATGGATGCCCCTCCGCGATCAGCGTCTCAAGGTTGCCGATGGCCAGATCGGCTGAGGAGAGTATATCTTTCACCTCGGCGAAGGCGTAATCGAATTGGTACTTGCCGCCCTTGCGCGCCGCATTGAGCTGCGCGCCCAGGCACATGAGATCGCCCACCGCCATCACGGTCACTTTCGTGGGCGGCGGGGCGGGCGTAGGCGTGGGAGAAGGCGCTGCCGTGGGTTCCGTCGCGGGAGAAGGCGAAGGTGTGGGCGCGGGCGTCGCTGCCGCCGGGGACGGCGTATTCTGAATTGCCGCGGGCGAAAGCTCGCACGCGCTAAAAAACGCTAGTAAAAAGCACATTGCCACCAATAATATACGCTTCATAGGTTATCCTTTATACAATATTGTTAATGTCTATCTTACCATCGCAGCAAGCATAATGGCAACTTAATTTGGAAAAGGCGTTCTTTTTTGTGTAGCAGCATATCGTTATTTGCTTTAAATACCCAAATTAATCTGGTATAATGTTGTCATTCCACGGGGAGGAAGTTTTATGAAACTGAAACGACTTGGCATGCTGGTGCTTGCGCTGATACTGGTGTTAACGGCTTCGGGCTGCAGCGGGCTGCATCAATCCGCGCGGGTCGCGCAGAATCTCATCGCGCTCGACGCGCTGATCGATTATCCGGATTACACGGCGCCGCAGATTTCCGCGAACGGCGATACCATACTCTACCGGGATATGACAAGCAATGACGAAGTCATCGCCGAAAACTGGCGGACGGGCGAAAAGACCGTGGTGCCCTGGCCGGACGTAGCCGGCATTCCGTATTTTTTGTGGGCGCCCGACGGCCAAACGGTGTTCTTCTTCGTCGATAATATGGGCGATGAGAACTACGGCCTGTATACTACCGATATTAAAACAGGCGTCACTAAAACCATACTGACGGGCGGAGATAATAACTGCTACTATGTCTCGGATATTGAAGGCCAAGAGGACGAGATCATACTTGCGCTGCTCAATTACACTTCGGAGAGCTACGACCTTTACCGCGTTAACTATAAGACCGGCGACAAAACGCTGATATTTGAAAACCCCGGCGATGTATCCAACTTTGATTTCGATCATACCGGGGCGCTGCGCCTTATCACGATTACCGACGAGCAGGCGGGCACGCATGTGCTGATGAAAAAAGACGATGTTATCTCAACCGGGAACAGCCCTTCCCCTGAGACCAGCCCCTCGGCGGAAACCAGCCCATTGCCTAAAGACGATCCCTCATTCGTGAGCTCGGAGTGGGAGGAAATATTCTATTGGGACTACGAGGACGCGGGCTCCAGCGGCGTGTATGGTTTCATGCAGGACAACACGCGCATACTTTACGTCGATTCATCTATAAACAACACCTCCACGCTTTGCACTTATAATCCCGAAACGGATCAAATAGAGCAGATTTTCAACGATCCGAAGTACGACCTGTACGGCACCTGGACGGACATCGGGAAGGATCAGGTAACCGCCGTCGCCACATACAGCCAAACGATAAAGTGGCACATTTTAGACAAAAGCTTTCAGGATGATTATGATGCGCTTTCCGCCATCGGGCCGGTGTTCGAAATCGTCGGCTCCAGCGCGGATGATGCCTATTGGCTCGTGCAATACGTATCGGATACGAGCGAGCCTGACTACTATGTGTACGATATGGCCACGCACAAAACGCAGTTTCTGTTTAACGCGCAGCCTGCCCTTTTGGATTATGACCTGTGTGAAATGCAGCCCTTCTCGTATACGGCAAGCGACGGCCTTGAAATTGAGGGCTATGTGACTTTCCCTGTGGGCGAAAAGCAGAACCTTCCCGCCGTGCTGCTCGTGCACGGAGGCCCGTGGGCCAGGGATACATGGGAATATAACTACGAAGTGCAGTTTCTCGCCAATCGCGGATATCTCGTCATTCAGGCCAATTACCGCGGTTCCACCGGCTATGGCAGGGATTTCATGCTGAAGGGCGACAAGGAGTGGGGACGCGCGATGCATCAGGATATACTCGATGCGGCGGCTTACGCAGTCGGTCAGGGCTGGGCGGATCCGGAGCGTATCGGCGTTTACGGCGCGTCTTACGGCGGATATGAGGCGCTCATCTGCGCAACGTCCTCATCCGACGTGTTTCAATGCGCGGTGGACGCCTTCGGGCCTTCCAGCCTGCTGACGTTCATCGAGTCCATACCGACGCAATGGTCTACCGAGTATCAGGACTTAATCCGCTCGGTGGGCGACCCCGATACCGAAGAGGAGGATATGAAAGAGCGTTCTCCTCTGTACCATGCGGATCAGGTTAAAATCCCGATGCTCATCGCGCAGGGCGCAAACGACCCCCGCGTACCCCAGAACGAAAGCGACCAGATGGTGAAAGCGCTTAAAGACGCGGGCGTGAAAGTGGAATACAAACTGTATCCCGACTCCGGGCACGGTTTCGGTTCGATCGAAACGCGTATCGATTTTTATTCCGAAATGGAGGAATTCTTCGCAAGGTACTTGGGCGGCTTAACCAGTCCGGATTAAATAATTCTAACGATCAAATACTGAAAAAACCTTTTGGGTTCCACATTGAAACATGCTTTTCTACAAGACGCCCCCTAAGTAAGGCAATCATAAAGGTGGGTAATGCACCAAAAGACCGCTGGCAAACGAAGTTTGTCAGCGGTCTTTATGGGAGCGGCGGATTCCGCTCCTTTTCATGCGTTTTTATTATATCTTTTAGGCTAAAGTTCATATTATTTTTTTCGTAACCTTTTTGTAAATTTTATGTAACATATTGACCATGCTGTCAATCCGGCATATAATACTGACAACCAAACTGCAAACAGAGGTAACCGATGGCGTCTCATAAAAAGCCAAACGCATTTTTAACAGTGATCGCTCGGATGATACTCGGCTGGCGAAAAATGCCCCGCCGTACGCGTATAATCATATTAGGCGGAATCGTCGCCGCGGTGGCCACAGCCGCTGTGCTCATTGTATTCACGCAGGCCGCGCCGAAGCCGCAGCCTGTTGCGGCGGAAGCCACGCCCGCCGCGACCGCGACACCCGTTCCCACGCCAACTTTTGCACCCGGGCCGGTGCCCACTACGCCTCCTGAGGTATCGGTGGATATCACGCTTAAGCCCGGTGACGAAAACGAGAACGTATCGGCGCTGCAGATCCAGCTCATGAATCTGGGGTATCTTGACATCGACGAGTCTACGAGTTATTTCGGCCCTGCGACCGAACATGCGGTGAAGCTTTTCCAGCGCCAGTACGACCTTACCCAAAGCGGCGTCGCAGATTATGAAACACAGATGCACCTCTTTGCGGACGACGCACAGGATTATATGATTAAGACAGGTACCGAAGGGTCCGACGTATCCGACCTGCAGCGCCAGCTCATCGACTTAGGGTACCTTGCTTCGGGCAAGGCCACCGGCCTTTACGGCGATACGACCACCGAAGCGGTCAAGAAGTTTCAAAAAGCCAACAAGCTGTCGGCGGACGGTGTCACCGGTCCGGATACGCTGGAACTCGTCTATTCGCCCAACGCCGTCGCCACGCCCGAGAAACGCGCGGCGCACAGAACCAAAGCCAACGTCGAGGAAATGATCGCGGCGGCGGAATCCAAGCTGGGCAAACCGTACGTGCGCGGCGCCGAAGGCCCGGGTTCATTCGACTGCTCCGGTCTCGTGTACTATTGTTTAAGGAAAGCGGGTTCCAACCGCGGCAGATATAATGCGGCGGGCTATTCGAAGGTCAGCGACTGGACGCGGATCGATAACAAAAGCGGCTTAAAGCGCGGCGACCTCGTATTCTATTGGAACAACGCGCATACCAAGATCGGTCATGTGGGCATCTATATCGGCGGAGGCTTAATGATCGACGCTTCCTCCTCCAGAGGCAAGGTCGTCAAACGCCCGATATTCTCTAACGCACTGTTCTACTGTGGGCGACGGCCCTGGTAAACCAAAAAACGGCTTTCACCAAAAAACCGTAAAATAAATCGGGGAAAACCTGCATGGCTCTCCCCTTTTTAACACGTTTTCTTAAGTCTACAGCTTTTTGATGATGACGCCCAGCACGAGCAGTATGAACGCGATGGCGAGCAGCACGATGTTGGCGATTTCCGATATGATCGGTATCGGCAGATGGATGATAAACTGGTTGACAATCGCGAAGAGCCCGATGATCAGCGAGATCCAGAAAATCCCCTTTGACGGTTTGGTAATACCCATCACACACCTCCGAATTTTTGTTATATATTTATATGTATCATATACATTATTCAGTACAAATGCAATACGGAGGGGGCTCGTGTGTGCCGCTGCCCTGCACACCAAAGCCGCCCCCCCTCACACCGCAATCTCTTCCAGCTTTTTGAGCGCCGCCTCGCGGATGCGGCCGCCCGTCGCGGGAGAGACGTACATGCGCTGGCATACGGACAGCGCGCTGCGGTTCTCGAAATACCGCAGCCGGATGTACTCGCGCTCGCGCTCCGAAAGACGGGAACATATCACGGAGCGTTCGATGCGCTCTATCGTGCGCCGTTCATCGGCAAGGCGTGCCTCTATGCTTTTGATCTCCGCGCGGTGCTGATCCAGTATGATCACCGCCGCGTGTTCCACCGGGCTGCCCGCAGCGCGGCTGCGCACGCCCGCCTCGTCGAGGCGCGCGCCCGGCAGCCGTTCATAAACCTGCTCCATCGCGGTTTTCGCTACGCTCAAGTCCAGCAGCAGATGCCCGATGCTGCGCCGCGCAAACCAGTATTCCCTCAAAACCTTTTCTACATCGTTCATACACATTACCTCATATCGGGCCGCGCGTTTCCGCCGTCCTTTTCACGCTGCGCAAAAGAAAATGCATCCACGCATACCGCCGCGCGCACTGCGCGCATACCGCCAGCCCTTCACTCTCGTAATAGTCTTCGCCGAGGCGGATGCGGCCCCCGCAGTAGCCGCACCAGCCCCAAAACGGCGCTTCCCCCTCGCTTTGCCCGCACACCTCCCGCATTATATCTCCGCCTTTTCGATGAGCTTGTCCAGCTCTGAGTCCACCGCCGCAATCTGCTCGATGATCATTGCAAAAAGCACCTGTGCCGCCACCGCCGCCTTACCGTCTCCCGAGCGCTCAAACTCCTTTGCAACCAGCGCCGCAGCCCCGGCCAGTTTGCTCAGGCGTTCTTTCTCCTTCATATATCCGTCCTGCATTAAACCCTCCTTAAATCCCGCTAAATTGCTTTGCGTCGGTATACGTTTCCGGCTTCCACAGAATAAAATACATGGAACATATCCTTTTCGGGTATCTCCAGCACCTTTGCGATACGATTTGCCACGCCCGGCGAAGGGCAACGCAGCCCGTTTTCAATATCCGAATAATACCCTTGCGATATTTTTGCGTGATGTGATATTTCAGTCTGCGTCATATTTCTGTTTTCTCTGATATAAGCCAGCGCCAGCCTCATCGGGCTTCACCTCCACATTTATAACCTTTGGTTATATTTTAATGTCATTTGAAACATATTGTCAACAAGAAAGACCTCCTCTTTACATTTCTATCGCTATAAGTTATAATCCAAGAGGGGGAGGCGATCATACTTTCGCTTCTTTCCAGATCGGTAAAAGGATGGGAAAGTATGGACGACTTTTCAGACAGGCTGCGTCAGCAGCGGCGGATACGCAAACTCAGCCAGGAAAAGCTGGCTAATCTCGCAGGCGTTTCCCAGCCTTATATCGCGGAACTCGAGCGGGGTGTAAAAAAGCCCTCCGTCGAGGTGCTTCTAAAACTTTGCGATGTGCTGGGCTGCTCCGCGGACTACCTTTTGGGTACCAGTGTCTCTAAAAGCAGCGCGTTTGTGCAGCAGAGGCTCAATGAAGGCGGGCTCACCTTAGAGATGCTGCAGGAGGTCGCGAAGCGAAACATTACGCCGGCAGAGTTCCAGCGGGCGCTGCGCGTTGCCAGCTTACTGCACGAAGAGGAAATCCGTCCGGAGCAGTAGCGCCCGTTTTATAAACACCCTCTTTCAATAATAGAACTTATGTTCTTATTATATTTGCTTATTGTCCACTTTTGAGGACTTTTTGAACTGAGAAAGGTTTTTTGAGAAGTTAAATACACATATTATCCTACATTACTCCTGCAGCAGGTGCGAACTGTGCTCCGTGTACGATTGTTACCTCAGTTGAAAAATAAGTGAAACATGCTATAATTGATTATTGTGGTATTCAGTATACCGCCTTAAAATCCGAGATATTTGGAAGGAAGTAAGGACAATGAAAATCCTGGCGATTAATCCCGGCTCCACCTCTACAAAAATCAGTCTTTTTGAAGATGATACTTCACTTTTTGAGGAAAGCGAGTTTCATGACGCCCCTGTCCTTCTGCAATACCCCTCAGTGAATGACCAGGTTCCCTTCCGTAAACAGGTGATTTTGAACATACTGCGGCGGAATGGTTATGCTCCTGGGGATGTAGATATATTTGTAGGCCGCGGCGGAGGCGCCTATCCTCAGCGTGCAGGTGTAATGCCAATTGATGAACGGCTCTACCGTGATACATTGAATACAGTGGGCGGCAGCGAACACGCATCAAATCTGGGTGTGCTGTTAGCCTATGAGCTATGCATGGAGTACGGCGGGAAAATGTTTACTCTCAACCCCACCAATATTGATGAACTTTGCGACTATGCCCGCATGACCGGCATCGCCGGATTGTACCGGAATGCCCAGACACATGCTTTAAATCAAAAGGCAGTAGCCTGTTACCATGCAAAATCCATGGGTAAGCGCTATGAGGACTGCCGCTTTGTAGTTGCCCATATCGACGGCGGCGTGACGATAAATGCCCATGACTGCGGAAAAATGGTGGACGGAAACGTAGGCTCCGGCGGAGACGGTCCCTACGCCCCCACCCGCATCGGCAGCGTGCCGGTACTCTGCCTGCTGGACTATATTGAGCAGCATTCCCTGGAGGAGGTACGGCTCATGTGCTCCCGCGCCGGGGGCTTTGTCAGCCATTTCGGCACCTCCGATGCGGATAAGGTTCACCGCATGGTGGAAGCCGGAGACCGGAAAGCGGTTTTGGTGTGGAACGCCATGATTTATCAGACCTGCAAAGAAATCGGGGCAATGAGCACCGTACTCTGCGGCAAAGTGGACGGCATTGTGTTGACCGGCGGGCTTGTCCGTTTTGATGATATTGTGGAGGGCATCCGCAGCCGCTGTAGCTGGATTTCCCCAATCACCGTCTACCCCGGAGAAATGGAGCAGGAAGAACTGGCAGGAGCCGTGCTGCGGGTTCTGCGCGGCGAGGAAGATGCGCACCCTTATACCGGAGAACGGGTATGGAAAGGCTTTGATTTCTAAAGATAAAACTCATTTATGAAAAGCTTTAAGATTCGTTATACTTATTAGGATCCTTCGGACGAGGTTGTTCTCAAGCCTGCACTTTTAAAGCGCTATTTATTGTGCATCGGTCAGACAACTGTAATAGATCTTATGTCAGGTTGCAGTATCTTTTGCAAAGAATCTGTACAATTTTCTAATTTGTATTGCTCATTTTTGAGCAACACAAACTGCTTTTTAACAGATTATGACTTGATTTCATTCGTTTTTTCGCTCAGATATGCTTTAAAATTGACGTGCCCGTGACGGCATGCGTTTGCCTTTTCACTCAAAGGCCGAGGAAGGTCCTTTAATTGCTTTAGTTGAAAAAGTAACGCACATAAAGAAACCGTCGCCAAAAAAATAAGGGCCGGATAATACGGCCCCCAAACTCATAAGTATACTGTGTAATACTATGTTGCGTAAACACGGTGCAATAGCGCCGATTAGCCTCTTAGCAGGGCTGATTGCAGCCGCCGCCGCCGCAGCAGCAGCAGAGCAGCAGGATAATAATCAAGCAGCAGCAATTCCCGCCGCCGAAGCCGCCAAAGCCGCCGAAGCCGGCGTTGCCGCAACCCTGATCCCCGCATCCACCGCCGCAGCAGCAGCAAAGCAGTAAGATGATGATCAAGCAGCAGCAATTTCCGCCTCCAAAGCCGCCAAAGCCAAAACCACTGTTAACTCCCATAAAATACGTCCTCCTTACAAATCGATAATCACAGACGCTGCTGTGATGCAGTCTCAATCCATACTACGTAGAGAGCACAATTTTGGTGCAAAACCGGCAGAAAAAGCGGCGCTTCGTGCATAATACAGTTGACAGGGGCACCTGGTCATACGTAAGATGAATGCAGAAATAAAACTTGAGGCGATGGACATGGCATTTAGAGAAATCTCCGTTTGGGATATCGATATCAACCCGTTTGCTAAAATCAGCGCGGAGAGGGCGCTGGCGGCGGCGGGCACAAAAGAATCCGGCTTTAACATGATGACGGTCAGCTGGGCGTCATTCGGTCGGTTCTGGGAGAAGGATGCGGTGACGGTTTACGTGCGTGAAAGCCGCTACACGCGCCGCTTTTTAGACGCGTGCGAAACCTTCACGGTTTCGTTCTACGGCATGCGCTATAAAAAGGCGCTCACTGTATGCGGCGCGCTGCACGGCAATGAGTGCGACAAAGTATACGAATCCGGGCTGACGCCTTTATTTTTGCCCGGTACGGTCGCATTTGAGGAGGCCGAGCTGATACTCGTCTGCAAAAAGCTTGCCCACGCGGACATAACCCCTGAGGGTGCGGACGACAAGGAAGCCTTCGCGCGCGTATACCCCGAAGGCGACTTTCACCGCATCTACATCGGCGAGGTCACCAAAGTGCTGGCAAGGGAGTGAGAGGCAGCATTTTTGCTGTTGGGGAGTTTATGAATTTTTCCTCCTTATATTATCCATCTCCCCCATTATAATACAAGATAACCCATACAAAGCAAACGCTGGGGCGTTTGTGCCCCGGCTCAGCTTGCTGACAAAGCCTCACGCTTGAATATATTCTATTAAGCTTTTTTGGGCTCCACATAGAAACATGCCTTTCTACAAGGCCGCCCTTGAGAAAGGCAATAATAAAGACGGGTTATGAACATAAAAACCGCTGGCAAACGAAGTTTGTCAGCGGTCTGCGCCGGGGCGTTTTCCGCCCCGGCGCAGCCGCTTTATTTCGATACCGATTAATTATCCGACCCTACGATCAAGCCGTTGGGTGAAATGATGCTCACACCGCGCGCAATGCGCTCGCTGTCGCCGCCGCCGAGGTAATTGATTTCGTCGCCGTCGACCGCGTAAACGCCGCCCTTGGCCGCAAACAGCGAGGTTGCTTCAGCGTCCAGCTCTTCGGCGTTGTCCTCGCCCTTCACGAGGTAAA
Source organism: uncultured Christensenellaceae bacterium (assembly GCA_964561895.1). Lineage (GTDB taxonomy): Bacteria > Bacillota > Clostridia > Christensenellales > SZUA-584 > JAEWCC01. The sequence goes on from CAZLRM010000006.1 coordinate 18,784, forward strand.
CCTCGTTGTCCTCGTCGACCGCGTAGCATTTTCCGTCCCAAAGCAGGAACTGCGTCGCGTCGTCCAGCAGTGTTTCAACTTTGCCGGATGCTGTCGATATGCGGCAAAGATCGCCCGAGTTGCTGCTCTCGTCGCTCTCGATATAGTACAGATAGCTGCCGCTGTCGTCAAACTCGTAGCGGGATGCGTATTCGCAGACCTCATCGTCTTCCCATTCTCTGCCCGACTTTTTGGCAAGATTCAGGCTTTGTTTCCACTGGAACGCCACATATTTAAAATTATCGTCGATGGTATATCCGCCGTCCGCTTTGCCGATTTTGACACCCTCACCCGGCAGGCTGATCTCGTACAACGTGTTTACGGCATCGTCTTCTTTAGCTTCCCTGTAAAGAAAATGCTTGCTGCGCACTTCCCGCGGGTCGTAATATCCGCTGCCCGGGAATCTGACGCCGCCGTATTCGTCCGTGATGGACTCCTCTTTACCCTGCGCATAGTGAAACAGCTCATTCTCCGACGTTGCATATAAAAAATCATCCGCGCTGCCAAAAGGAACGACGTAATATGCGTCGCGGCATATGTCGTCTGTTTTACCGTCCTTATACTGATACAGATCATATTTATATTCATATGTGGTGGAATTATAAGAAGAGGTATCGAATAATATACGCCCGCTGTCGTCCGCATAGACGGAATCGATGGACTCTTCGTCGTCGGTGTCGTATATCTCCTTGGCTTCGCTGCCCGAATACAGCATCAGCGTGCTTTCGCCGTCGTCCACGGTCACGAAAAACGCATGGTTTCCGTTCGGAGAGAAACCGTATGTCCATTCCGCAACGTCCTCGCCGATTGAAGCCGGATCCCCGCCGGGCGTGCAGATAAAGAGTTCCCCGGTTCCATCCTTCATATCCGTCACGAAAAGCACCTTATTCCCGTCGGCCGATATTCTGGCAGAGTACACATCCTCCGCGATACATTCCGGCTCGGCTTTTGCGTTCCCCAGCTTAAGGCGCATCAGGTCTCCCTCGCGCGAGCTGCTGCTTACATCCGCCAGATAATAAAGTACATCCCTGTCGGGCGATACCGTCGCGTTCAGATATCCCGAAGCGAGCGCAGCATCCTCCAGCTCTATGCTTTTTGCTCCCACGGCTAAAAATACGTCCCCGTCGTCCATGTACATAAGCGGTTCCGGATTTTCACTAACGCCGCCGCCCAAACCCGGCGACAGCACCAGAATCAGCACGACCGCCAACACGACGGCCGCTGCACCGCACCCGATCCACACCCACAGCCGTTTCTTGCCTGCCTTTTTGGGCTCCACCGGAGGTGCGTAATTCGCCTGCGGCGCATATCCTTGGGGCGCCATATACCCGCCACTACCATCATTAACCGGATTCTGATCCATGATTCTTTTTCCTTTCATTAATAAGTTATATCAAAGCATTATTGACATATTATCATACAGCTGATCAAATACATTATTTCAAAAGCCCGGGCTCCCCTCCCTTATGCACTATACAATATGCACTATACAAACCGAATAAAAATCGCACGCGGCGCATATTATCATTTTAGTTGGTAACTGTATTGATATGGTGACCCGGCTTGCCCCGCGCGTTGCTCCCTTCCGAAAGCCGCAGCGCCGCCTTTTTATACAGGTAAATCGTATGAATTATATCATACACTGCGGAAGGTTCCAACAAAATGTGTACATTTTATATAAATATTTCTGATTTTCTTACAAAATAGCTTATAAAATGATATAATAGGCACATTAAATTTCAGGAGGTCTTTATGAGAGAAAGAGCGGACATCAAAGCACAGGCCAAAGCGAATTTTACTGCACAGTACGGCGTATCGCTGGGCGCGTTCATCGTTTATGGGCTGCTCGTCTGCGCGGCTTCCGGCGCCACGGCCGGCCTCGGTGCACTGCTGTTAGTTCCGCCGTTGATGGTGGGGTATTCCTGGTTCTGCCTGTGTATTTACCGCGGGTACAAGGGCGACATCGGCGCGATGTTGGGTGCGGGCTTCAACAACTACGGGCGTAACCTGGGCGGCATACTCTGGATGGAATTATTCATTTTTCTATGGTCGCTGCTGCTGTTAATCCCGGGCATCATCAAAGCGCTGGCATACTCCATGACGCCCTACATTCTTGCGGATACGCGCAATGTACCGGCTACCGAAGCGCTCAAGCTCTCGATGTGCATGACCAAAGGCCACAAGGGCAAGGTGTTTGTGATGGGCTTAAGCTTCATCGGCTGGATGCTGCTGTCCGGCCTCACGTTCGGCCTGCTGAATCTTTTCTTTACCGGGCCGTACATGGAGACGAGCTTTGCGGGGCTTTATGAAGAGCTTAAGAACAACGCGCTGCGCACCGGCGTCATCCGCGCGGAGGAACTCGCGTAATATTCCCGACTTCATCAATATCAAGGAGGCTTCGCACAAGAAGCCTCCTTATTTGTTCTTATCACATTAAGTTCACTGTTTACGGCTTTTTCACCACAGCCGCCGAGCTTACCTCCACGTTGCCCTTAACCATGGCCCAGACAGGGCATATCAGCTCCTCCGCTTTGGCGATGGCAAGCTTCATGTCTTCCTCCGTCGCGTCGGCCGAGGTCAGGCGGAATTCCAGGCGGATCGAAGAAAAACAGGTCGGGTGTTCGTCGCGCCGCGTGCCTTCGATATGAACGGAAAAATCGCTGAAACTTTTACCGAACTTTTGAAGCAGCATCGATACCGCGCCGCCCGCGCACGCCGCAAAGCTTAACAGAAACACCTGCAGCGGCGTATAGCCTTCGTTGTTGCCTATCGGCGGCACATAATCCGTGATGATCGCCGGATGATCGCCCGCGGTGCACTCATACTTCATTCTCCCGTTCAGCAGCTTCGCGTCCGCTTTCAGAGTTTCTCCCATATGCTTTGCCCTCCTGTTTGTTGATAGATTATAACGATCATACCACATATTAAAAAAATGACAAACTGATTTCAATAACCATGTTAAATTGCGCTGCTTCAAATATATAGAATGATGCTCCATTGCCGGCGGTTGGAGAAATTGATAAAAAAACAGCCATAGATCTTAAAAACTATTGCTGTATTTCTTAAGAAGATAATCATATATACGCCGCAGGCGAGATAAAGCATCCCCGGTATGGCGGCGAAGATGCTTTACCGCTTGCCCGTCGGCGATCAGCGAATACGCTTAATAGGCAATCCCCTGAGCGTACATCGCTTCGGCTACTTTCAGGAATCCTGCAATATTGGCGCCGGCAACCAGATTATCGTCCATGCCGTATTCCTTTGCCGCCGCGCTGCAGTTCCTGTATATGCTGGCCATAATGTCCTTAAGTTTTGCATCGACTTCTTCAAACGTCCACGAATAGCGCATGCTGTTCTGGCACATCTCGAGCGCGGATGTCGCAACGCCGCCTGCGTTTGCAGCTTTAGCAGGCCCGAACAGTACACCGTTCTTCTGAAATACCGCAACCGCCTCGGGCGTGCAGGGCATGTTTGCGCCCTCCGCTACCGCGATGCAGCCGTTTGCAACCAGCGTTTTCGCAGCGCTTTCATCCACTTCGTTCTGCGTAGCGCAGGGCAGGAAGATATCGCACTTGATGCTGGAAATACCGCTGCATCCAACCGTGTACTGCGCGTCCTTATGAACAGCCACGTATTCATTGATGCGCTTGCGGTCCACTTCCTTAATCTGCTTCACAAGATCGAGATCAATGCCGTTTTTGTCGTAGATATATCCGTTGGAATCGGACAGCGCCACGACTTTTGCGCCGAGCTCGGTAGCCTTCTGCGTCGCATAGATTGCGACGTTGCCCGAGCCGGTGATTACCACGGTCTTGCCCGCAAACGACTTGCCCTTGGCCTGAAGCATTTCTTCCGTGAAGTAGCAAAGGCCGTATCCCGTGGCTTCCGTCCTTGCAAGGCTTCCGCCCCACGTTAAACCCTTGCCGGTCAGCACGCCTGTAAAGGTGTTCTTTAGGCGCTTGTACTGTCCGTACATATAGCCGATCTCGCGGCTGCCCACGCCGATATCACCCGCCGGAACGTCGGTGTCTTCGCCGATGTGCTTGGAGAGTTCGGTCATGAAGCTTTGGCAGAACGCCATGATCTCGCGGTCCGATTTGCCCTTGGGATCAAAATCGCTGCCGCCCTTGCCGCCGCCGATGGGCAGCCCGGTGAGCGAGTTCTTGAAGATCTGCTCGAAACCCAAGAATTTGATGATGCCGATATACACCGACGGATGCAAACGCAGCCCGCCCTTATACGGCCCGATCGCGCTGTTGAACTGCACGCGGAACCCACGGTTTACGTGCACTGCCCCTTTGTCGTCCACCCAGGGTACGCGGAATATGATCTGGCGTTCCGGTTCGACGATCCTGTCGAAAATGCCCGCGCTGACGTATTGAGGGTTTCTTTCCGCAACGGGTTCGAGAGACTCTAAGACCTCACGCACGGCCTGATGAAATTCCGGCTCGTGGGGATTACGGGCGATGACATCCTGCATCGTCTTCTCTAAAATCTTCATACCGGCCTCCTTTGAGCGAAAGCGCAGCAAACAGGCCTGCAAACCGGCATATCGTTTCTTAGCCGGTATAGGGTGGATGTTGTGCCATTGCCAATCGATTGTTGATGGTTCATAGTACTCCTCCAAAATTAAAATTCCTTTGCTGCTGACGCGGCAAAAATATATACAAACACCAAAGGGACATGGACTTTGTTTTCAGTTTTCAATCTATATATGTGCAGCGCCCCTTTGCTGCCGCTAAACTCATTTGCGCAAAATCAACTTACTTGCTCTGTTATCATTATAATACAATAAGACATCGAAAAATGCAACACATTGATTTAAAACTTGCATAAAAGGGGCATACTCGGCGAAATAATTGAGAAACCAGAGCGTTTTTGCAATGAGGATTTTCTTTTCTTGCTAAAATCTCCTATATGGAATAATACAATATGTCCGCTATAAACCTTTCGGATCTCAATGAAGTCCGGAACGCGCACCGCGTTCTGCGAATATTATTCGCTGTGAAACGATATAATGGAATACAACATGTACAGAAGGAGTTTGAATGCACCGCAAAAGAATGCTGGCCGCGGCGCTCACCGCGGTTATCGTGATAGCCTGCTGCATGGCATCCTGCGCCGGGAGCGCCTCCAACGCATCCGCGGCTGCCAGCGCGAATATACCCAAACCCGCGGCTATGGTGAACAGCGCAGCCCCGGCCGCCCAATTTTGCAGCCGGAATTATATGCGGTTATTCGACGACGCAGTCACACACCGCTTCACGATCTGTATTTCTCAAAGCGAATGGATGGGTCTCTCCGTGGATATGCTCGAATATAAAGATACCGACGAATGGATGCGTACGGGCAATTACCGGCATGCCGGCCTTGTCTACGAAGACGATTACGGCACGATCACGCTTGACAACATCGGTATCCGCACGCGCGGCAACACCACGCGCATCATGCCCGAGGACGAAATCGGCTATCACCGCGCGCACTTTTCGCTCAAGTTCGACGAGACATTTGATCTTGTCGCGGACACCGCAGCGTACACGAAACTCAAAGGCCGCGAGTTTTGCGGGCTCGATAAGCTCAACTTAAAATGGAACCTCTGGACGGATATAAGTCACATCCATGAGCTGTACTGCTACGAGCTTTTAAGCGCCGCGGGTGTGCACGCGCCTTCCGTATCGCTCGCCGCGCTCGATTTCGATATCGACGGGGAACTTTTACATTACGGCGTATATACGGTCATCGAGCCGGTTGATAAGCCTTTTTTGACCAAGCGCTTTGGCAAAAAAGGTAACGACGGCAATCTGTATAAATGCCTGTGGGAAAATATACCCGCATCGCTGGAGGCGGGGTATGCGGAGCATGAGATCGGCGTTAAAAACTGGGGCAGCGGCTACCGCCCCGCTTACGATCTGCAGACCAACGAAGAGTCATGGGATACGCAGAGCCTCATTTCGTTTATCGGCAACATCAACAATCTGAGCGACGAAGAGTTTGCTGCCTATATCGAACGCAATTTCGAGGCGGATAAGTTTCTGCGGTATATGGCGGTGAATGTGCTCGTCGGGAACGCCGACGATTACCGCACGGCGGGCAATAACTATTACCTCTATTTCAACAACTCGGGCAAAATCGAGCTCATACCGTACGATTACGACGCCAGCCTCGGCGGCGGCTGGGCAGGCGGCGGGGCTTCCTCATACGAGGCGCTCGCAACAGAGGATATCTATGCCGTGCCTAACATAAACGCGGCTCTCGTGGGACATGAGGTCGCCCATCCGCTCGCCGACCGTATTCTCGCCATCCCGGAATACCGGAAGCGCTATGAATATTATCTGCAATATCTTATCGATTCGGGGCTGTTCTCGTATGATGAGTTTTTGCATAAATTTGAATCATTGCAGGCGTTATACGGCGAAGATACATACAGCGATACCACAGACTGCGGCGAAACCATGCGACTCACCACCGAAGAATGGTTCTTTGAAACCAAGACCGCGTCGGTGCTTTCCCAGCTTGCGAAATCTAAAGCGTGATGCTGTCCACCAGCCCCTCAATCCTGATCGTCGCCTTGTCCACCGCGTCGCACCGCTCCTGCTCACTCGTACCCGTGCCGTCCACAAGCAGTTCCTCAAACCGCGCGATGCCCAAAAACTTCATTATGTCATGCACGTAGCTTAAGCCTTTGTTAAGCGCGGGCCTAAGCAGCCACGGAATATGCGCTCCCGACGACTGCACATAGATAAACAGCCGCTTTTTACCGTTTAGCAAGCCGACGGGCTTATCGTCTTCAAATACGATCGTCCTGCCGGACTGCACGATGCAGTCGATATATTCCTTGACGGGCGCCGGGAACGAAAGGCTCCACATGGGCGCGGCCAGCACGTAGATATCCTCGTCACGGAACTGCTCGCACAGCGCTATAATCTGCTTCACCTCCGCCTGCTCGTCTTCGGAAAGGCGGCTGCGCGCTTCCACGCTGACGAGGGCGCTGCGTCCTTCAAGGTAACTGTGCTTCAGCTGCGGAATATGCGCCGCGTAAAGGTCAAGCTCCTCAAGATGCAGTTTGGGAAACTTGGACAGCAGTGCGCCCACGAGCCGCCGCCCCACCGTTTTGCTCGACGACATCGCTTCGGGTTTGGTATTAGCAGTGATATAAAGAAGGGTCATTTCACGCCTCATTGTACTTTTTGCTCTATTATGAGCCGCTTCATGGTGTTTTATCCGCAATGAAAAAGCGATAATCAGTTACAGCTTACAGCTGCGGCCGCGTCTTCGCATATGCGCGTAATCTCTTCATTCACGATGCCCGCTTCCTCTGTATTTTCTCTGTCTGTATTCGTTTGTATATTGCATACCACAGGTTTAGACAAAATATTTGCTGTCAAGCATAAGAAAAAATGTTTTGATGTATGTTTTTCTGGTTTTTCGGGGAAAAATAGAAGCAAAGGAGGTAAAGAAAATGGCAAGTAGCAATTGGAAGCTGACAAACCTTAAGCACTCGTCGGCAAACGAAGCTGGCGTGACGCTAAAACAGGGCTACAACGGCGACCTTTCCGCGAAAGACGCGGGCCGTATTGGCGGCGTGATGGTCAAAAAGATGATACAGTACGCCGAAAACAACATGCCGGAGAGCCAGGGCACCCCGACGGGAAGATTCTAACCGCACAAAAAGAAAGGGCCGACGAGGCTCTTTTTTTTGGATCCGACTGAAATCTTCGCTGCGCTCCGTTTTCAGTCGGGGGGGTGGCTTCGCAGGGCTGTTCGTTGCCCTTTTCGGGGACGGCCCCGTAAAAGGGCATGTTTCAGGGGGTAAAATACCACAGAAATAATACTTGGCATTCGTGTTTTTATTTCTACCATATGACTGATATACAAAACCGATAGTTTTATCTGTTAATTAGATGTGATATAATAAATTTATGGTACATTATAATTTTGCAGGGAGGATGTGGAATGGTTCGAGGAGTCAGTTTTTTAATCCCTAATAAACGGTTCCCCGCTCTGTCTCAAATACTGGAGAGTATCGACATCCAAAAATACATCTGGGTTCTTGCGGAGAATGATGTTCTTAATAAGTATTTTAAAAGTATCAGTTATGCTGGCGATGAATTCCAGACTCTGATTCAAAACGAAGACTTCTATTCTATCGCTCTTAACCTGCAAGCGTTTCCTTGCGAAAAGGACATCAAACCTATCAGTAATTACGGAGAGTATTTGAGCAGCGGTTGCAGGATAGTATTATTAATATATGATGCTATCTACGTTGAAGTGTATGCCAAGGATCCAAAAACCCTCCAAACCATTACATGTAACGCTTCAAACCATCTCTTTGAAAGTATTGAACCTATTACTGACGAAAACGATATGCGTACTGGTTTTTCCCTTTTTGGATAACCTCATCGCGAATAAACTTCCGCGTCCTCCCGTGCCCCGCTTGCAGCAGCGGTCGCCCCAGTACGTCACCGCCTCTCCGTTTGGAATATTGGCTTTTTTTATCCTTCTCCCATTCACCTGTCAGCGACAGTCCCCATATCAGAGGGGTGCCCTTGTCTGTATATCCGCATTTTCCTTGATGCGCGCGCCCCATTTGCCGCAGCGATCGCCCCAGTGCGCCACCGCTTCGCCGTTTGATATGATCTGCACCACCTCGCAGAGGTTGGCGCAGCCGCAGCACTCAAAGCTCCTCGCGGCGCAGTCGGCGCGCAGGCTGTCAAAGCCCAAAAACTGCGTCTGCGCGCCCGTTGCCTCCATGCGCTCCGCGGCAATCAGCGCCGCGCCATAAGCGCCCATCACGTCGTAATACTGCGGTATGATGACCTTACAACCCAGCGCTTTTTCAAACGCCGCGGCCATGCCGGAGTTCGCGGCAACGCCGCCCTGAAACATCACGGGCGCGTCGATGACGCGGCTGCGCGCGAGGTTGG
>CAZLRM010000007.1:0-27003 GCA_964561895.1 uncultured Christensenellaceae bacterium
AGCAAAGCCGCCAGGAATACATGCGCAGCCAGATATCGCTCGCAAGGGCGATGGTGCGCCTGCGCGTGGGCAGAAAGAATCAAAACATCGATTGATAAACGCCGTACCGGCGTTTTTGTTTTAAAACAAGCATTTTGTAAACGCTCCCATTGTTAATGAACTGTGAAAACCGCGCGATATTACAAATATAAGGGTTTTTTACTGTGCCAGAAAGGAATCCGGTATAAAGCCATGGGTCCGTTGCCAGAGATTTTTTTCACAGTATTTATTACCGTTGCCGGTATCAGCGCTATGGCCGGCGTATATATAATGCGCATCAAGCACAGCGCGCCCGAAAACAGGGCCTTTTTTGCGAGCACGATTTCGTTGGCGATATGGGCGTTGGGCCTGGGGTTTGCGTTTTTAGCGCCGTCGGAACAGGTCAGTATCATATGGCGGCGTGTTGCGGCTGTCGGCTGGGGCACATTTTTCAGCTTGCTTCTGCAATTTACCATCGCGTTTACGGGTAAAAAAAGCCTGCTAAAAAAATGGTGGATCTATGGATTACTCTACCTTCCGGCGGCTGTCAACATATTTATTTTTGTAATACCGAACGCTTTAAATCCCAACCCGTTTATCATGGTCCAAACAGATTACGGATGGATCAATGTGGCGGAGAATAACGCGTGGGATATACTATACGTTGCTACTTACATCAGTTTTACAGCCATTTGTCTTGCTCTGGTTTGGCAATGGGGACTAAAGTCTGCGAAGCAAAGCGTGAAGAGGCAATCCAGGGCGGTATTGATATCGTTTTTCGCAGCGCTGGCACTGGGCACTGCGACCGATATGGCAGCCAACGCGCTGCTGACAGAAAAGATTCCGCAGGTTGCGCCGGTTTTTATACTGATTCCCATTGCTACGCTGTATTTTCTGATGCGTCGGTATGGAATATTCAATCTGCAAAGTATCAAAAGCAATGAAGAGATTCTCAGCGATGCGACAAGAAAGAAGTTGTACAAGTACGTCACGGTATCGCTCATTGCCGGTTCGGTTCTGAACTTTGTGACGCAGTACGTGATGAACCGGGAAGGCAATCTGGGGCTGACGCTGGCGCTGAGCCTGGGTCTTCTGGCGGCCGGAGCAGCAATTAATATCGTGTATCGGCTGAAACTGGGCAACCGGCAGAAGGATCTTATCAACATACTGGGGCTGTCATTGTCGATACCCGTCATCACGATGTGTTTTTTACAATACGGCAGCATAACGGTATGGGCGTTTCCCTTTTTGCTCATCATTGTATCCCTGGTTTTCAATAAGCGTGTCGTGCTGTTCACTATCGCTTTTCTTATCTTCATGACGCAAATTCTGGTATGGATACTTTCCCCGCAAAAACCGGTAATGATCGACGATATTGCGTTCGCTACGCGCCTCGGTATTTTTGGAATCGGTATCGGGCTCGCATTTTTCGTGAACAGGATTTATACCTTCAGGCTGAAGCAAAATGCTGAACAGATCGAATTGCAAAAGTTAGTTTCAGAGATATCCACGGATTTTGTGACGGCAAATCAAAACAATATCGATGAAAAAATCGTCAGATTACTGACAAGCGCAGGGAGTTTCTTTGAAACCGACAGAGCGTATGCTTGCTTCTTCGAGAAAAATGGAGCAGGATTAAGCTGCGAGCATGTGTGGCGCACGGAGGATAAAGGGTGGTCGGACAGCATTCGCCGATCTCTGCCTGCATGCGACATGCCCTCGTGGACAAGCCGGATATTACAGCGGGATGTGGTTCAGCTTACCGGAGCAGAAGAACTTTCCGAGCACGATGGCAATGGCTGTATATACCTGATGAATGAACCTTGCCAGTCATTCTTAAGCATACCCGTGGCAAACGGTTTTAAGGTACTGGGCTTTTTAAGCTTTGTAAACATTAGCTTCGCGCGCGAGTGGCGCGAGGAGCATATCGCCCTTTTAAAGGTACTCGCCAACACGCTGACGGACGCGATTACCAAAGTTGAAGCAGAACAGGAAATCAACTATCTCGCTTATTACGACCCTTTAACCGCGTTGCCCAACCGCCTGATGTTTCGGGACAGGCTGACTCAGGCGCTTCTGCAGGCGGGGCGTACCGGGCGGTATCTGGGCGTGGTGTTCATCGATCTCGATTCATTCAAATCAGTAAACGATACTTTGGGACACGAACGCGGAGACGAGCTGCTCAAGACGATTGCGGAAAGGCTTAAAAGCTCCGTGCGCCAGTCGGACACGGTATCGCGCTTTGGCGCCGATGAATTCTTGATGCTGATCAATAATCTCGTAAGAGAGAATGACATCACGAAGGTTGTGGAAAACGTAATGGCGCAATTCAAACACCCGTTTGGGCTTCAGGGGCAGGAATTTTATATTACGGCAAGCATCGGCATCGCGATGTACCCGGTGGATGGGGTGGATGCGGATAAGCTGATCAGGAACGCGGATATCGCGATGTATAGCGCCAAGGAGATGGGCAAAAACCAATACGCGATGTGTTCGCGCGAAATGAAAGAAACGGTGAAGAGCAATATGGCACTCACCACCAGTTTGTACCGTGCGCTGGCGCGGGAAGAATTTACAATTTACTATCAGCCTCAGGTATGCCTGCAAACAAAAAGGATCAACGGACTTGAGGCGCTGCTGCGATGGAGGAGCCCGGAACACGGCATGATCGCTCCCGGGAGATTTATACCGCTGGCTGAGCAGACCGGAATTATCAACGCCATTGGCGAATGGGCGCTTAAGGAGGCGTGTGCCCAGAACGTGAGATGGCAGGCGATGGGACTGCCCCCGGTACGCATAGCTGTCAACTTATCGATCATTCAGCTGCGCAATCCCAAACTGCAGGATATTATACAAGATGTGCTTGAGGAGACGGGCCTTGACCCGGCGTTTTTGGAACTTGAAATTACCGAAAGCGTAGCCACGAAAGAGCCCGAATACATTATTGATCTGCTGGAGAGGCTCAAGTCGCTGGGCGTTAAGCTTTCAATAGACGATTTTGGAACAGAGTATTCGTCGCTGAGCCGCCTTAAAATGCTTCCGGTGGATCACATCAAGATGGATATACAGTTCGTACACGGAATCGATGGCAGCAGCAAGGACCAGGCGATTACCAATGTAATCATCAACCTTGCAAAAAACCTGGGGCTCAAAGTGATTGCCGAAGGTGTGGAAACGGAATCGCAGCTTAGTTTCCTGCATCAGAAGATGTGCGACGAGGTGCAGGGGTATTATTACTATCGGCCTATGCCTGCAGATCAGATAGAGTTTGTACTCAAAAACGATTTTTTGCGCAGCATGGGCGCCGCAGACAGCTCTGGAACATAAGCAGCCTAAGGGTATGCGATACAGCTGGCAGACAATAATGAATTCCGGATCAGGGGGCACCACAAGCATACCACGCTCTTTTATCGGTTTCTTTCTTAATATTATACATTTTGAGGTATAAAAAGCTGACTTTGGTCAATACTCTGCGATAATATAACGGCCTTTGGCTAAACAGGAGGAGATCAATGTCAGGCGACAGGGCAACCAGAATGCTGATCTTAAGCAGCGCACGTACACTTTTTATGGAGAAGGGTTTTGATGAAACGCCCGTAGAGGAGATATGTGCGCTGGCAGGCGTTGCAAAGGGCACTTTTTTTTATCACTTTGAGAGCAAGCAGTATATCGTGCGCCATATACTCGCAGCACAGCTTGCCGAGTACCGCGACAAACTTAAGGAACAGATGGATACGATGAAGGATGCGTTATCCCGCGCGGAATACTATATCGGGACGATGGTGGAACAAGGCGAGGTATGCGGAGAGACGCGTGCTTATTTTAAGGGAGAGGCCGCTGAATGGTATCAGACAGTAGTCAGCGAGGAACGCATGAAGGCGTTGTATCCGCTGTTGGAGGAAGTGGTGTTGGAAGGCATCAGTCAGGGGTATTTTAAAGTGAAGTATCCGAGCGTATGCGCTTCCATTGCATTTATGGGCATCGACGGGTATCTCCATCGCAGCGGATACGGCGATGAGGCGCGAGGCGGTATCCGCGAGATCGCGGCGAAGACACTGGGCATCCGGGAATCGGCGCTTGCGTTATAAATGCTGTATAAAATGGAACATAAAGACGACTGAAAAGACGGTTGGGAGAAGTGTTATAAAACCGCCAAATGTTACAAGAGTGTTGCAGATGAATTGACTTTTTCCGTAAAAACGGATATGATAGTAACACTTAAAAGCAGTTAATTTATTTATCGTGCAATTAATTCTGAATACACATATTGAATGCAGGAGTGTATGCATGGCAAAAAAGCCGGGGATTTCCCTGCTTAAAAAAATAAAACTCAAGGGGAAAAAGCCGACACCGCCCAAAAGTGTCAAGCTTTCCAAAGTGATGAATAGCGAGGATCAGGATAGCGTCGATTCTTTTGAAGATTTTTCGCCGGAGGAAGGGCTTGAAGATACGCCGGTAACTCCCGAGTCACCCTTTGTGCAGGCAAGCCCTGTACAAAACGAGGCGTTGCAAAGCGCAGAGGTATCGGACATACAAGCGGGCACGCCGGCGGAAAAACGGCTGCACCCGAAACGCAGGAGAAGGCTTTCACTTTCCGGCGCGTTTCGTGCTGCCTCAGGATGGATATCGGGTTTATTTACTGATCAGCGAAAAAAGAGCAAGGGTAACGCCGCTGCGCTGGAGTTTGCAGGAAGCCGTAAGCGCCTCGGAAAAAAGGGCAGACGGAACCGGCGTATATTGGTGTTTTCAGGATCAGGTGTAGCGCTTGCAGCTGTGCTGCTGCTTGTTTTTTTGATTCCCGGGGGTGCCGCTGCGCCTGCAGATGCGAAGGCAACAGGCGCTGTCGCTGACGCAACGTTATCCGATTCCTTTGAAGTAAGCGCGAGTATGATGTCGCTTGGAACACCGACGGCAGTTATAACGCCAACGCCTACCGCATCCCCAGAGCCCATTCCGACAACCGAGCCGGATCCTACCAATGCGCCCATTGAGATAGGAGAGCTGGTCAAGTTCTATGTCGTCAATGCGGACAAGTATTACAACTACTCAAATAATCATTACGATTATACGGAGGAAGATGTGAAGATGCTTGCGCAGCTAATATGGGGAGAAGCGCGCGGGCAAACGCTTAACGGGAAGATCGCGGTCGCCAATGTCGTAATGAACCGCGTGCTATGCCCCGGCAAGTTTGGGAGTTCCATCAAAGCCGTGGTTACTGCAAGAGGGCAGTTTTCCGGGTATAAACCCACCAACCCGACGACGGGATGCATGGCCGCAGCGCGATGGGTGCTTGATTATGAGGTATGGGTGGTACCGCAGGATGTATATTACTTCCGCGCGGTAAGCCACTACAGAAATCTGAAAGGCCAGGCATGGGGCAGCCTTCCATATTACGGCGAAATCAGCGGGCACTACTTTTACCGCCAGAACCTGCGCGGCCGTACCCGCAACAGCGACATACCGCCCCGGCTGTTTGAACGGACATATAAATATGCGCAGTACGGCTGTAAAGTGGAAGACCGCGTAAAACGCATACAGTTTATGCTTAATGCTTTGGGCTACAAAATTGAAAAGGTGGACGGCTATTTCGGCTTGGGAACGGAAAAAGCGCTGATCAAATTCCAGAAGGATCACGGGCTTAAGGACGATGGCGTAGCCGGGCCTTCAACAGTGCAAAGGTTAATCGAGGGGTATGGTGTCCGCGATTACTATGCAAAGTACGGATCATAGCAGATTATATACCGTGCGGTTTCGGCGCTTAAGTTATTATAATAAGACGCTTACATAAAAACCGCTGGCAAACGAAGTTTGTCAGCGGTCTGAGACGCTTCATTATTATGGGGCGTCTTTTAATAAATGTGCGGGATATTACCGGATCGGCCCTGCTAAGTATGCGACACTCTTTTCATAGCGCTTTTCATTAAAAAGGTGAAACGTTTGCCTCACGGGTGGATATAAGCTCGCAAAGCTCGCTGTTGAGCGCTGTCATTGCATCGTCCGTCGAAACGTCCCGGCGCAGTATACGCATCACATGCTTATAGATTAAGGCCTCAATAACTGTGATCGGCACAAGCGAACCGTCTTGCTTTACGATGGATTTGCGCTGTTTGTTGCCCGTGTATGTTCTGTATATCAGAGGAAGCCACGGATAATGATTTGCGAGTTCATCGTTCGTATACACGTTTTTCAGCGGAGATTGGCCATCGAGTATCGCAAAAAATTTACTCATCTCCGGATCGCATATCCAACGCAGGAATTCAAACGCCGCTGCGGGGTTGGTGTTGCTTGCGGGTATAGCAAGCCCCCAGCCGCCCAATACGGAGTGGTTTCCCGGTATATTGGAATAGCCGATCTTTCCGGTGATTTTTGATCTTGCAGTGTTGTTCACATCCGCGATAAACGCCGCGAAGCTGACAAGCATCGCTGTCCTTCCCAGATAAAAGTCCTGAACCGTATCTTCAACGCTGTGTGAAAGCGTTTGTTCGGGCGTATACTTAAAGGTTTCAACCAGGCTGTTGACACCTTTCTTGAACGCCGGGGACGTGACGAGAGGGGCCCCGTCGTTGTCAAATACGCTGCCGCCGTAGGCCCAGACTCTAGGCATCAGTTCCGGGAGCAGATTGGCGTCATTCTTTGCAGACAGCGATGTGCCGTATTGAACCGGCGAATTGGGATTCAGAGAGTACGTAAAGAAGCTGCTTATCACATTGAACTCGAACCATGTGCGCGGCACACGAAGCTTCGCACGGTATTTTTTCTCAAACAGATCCTGCAGCTTGGGGTTTTCGAATAAATCGCGGCGGTACAGCAAAAGCTGAGGCCCAAATGTAAAAGGTACGCCGTAGTACCTGTCATGAATCTGCCCGACTTTGTCGATCAGTCCGTCTAAAAGTACGGAGATTTCGATTTGATCGGAATTAACAAAGTCTGTAATGTCCATAAAGCAGTTTTCTGATACGAGTATGTCCAGCCAGGGGTTGTCGTACATACAAACGTCGAACGTTTTCAAATATTCCTTATCCCTGAGCCTTTCCAAAAGCGCGCCGTGTTCGCACAACGTAGCCTCCATGTCGATGTTTGTCCTGCGGGTGAACTCAGTATGCGTACTGATAACGCCATGAGCGTTGGGGGAATCCAATAACAGCACGCGCAGCTTTTTACCTCCGTGTTTGCGCACACCTATCGAAGTCTTCGGGGTTTCAAACAGGTTCTTACCGATAATCTTATCGGTGATAATAATTTGCTGCTTTTCAAACATCAGCGGGCTGTCGATATTGCTTTGAAGTAATTGCGCAGCCTTTACGCCAAGGTAATTGGCAGGCCGCATCGAAACGATGATGCTATTGAACCTTTGGTATCCCGAAAGCGTTTCCTGGCCGATTGAAACGAGAACCATATCGTCATCCAGCGAAATGCCCGCCAAGCATGCAGCCTGCTCCAAACCATTGGTCATGAGACGGGATGTAGAGATGGCTGCCTCCGGGGATTGGTCCTGAAAAAGAAAAATACCGGTGCGAAAGCCTTCCTCTTTGGTCATGTTGACATGACAGATCAGATTCTCGTCTATATCCAAGCCCTTCGATTTAAAAAAGTCGCGATAAGCGCGGGCGTATTCCAGCTCGCACGAAAAATGATCGGGGCCGGCGATGAGCGCGATGCGTCTGCATCCGCGGTCGTATATCTGCGACAGCAGGTAGGTCATAGTCTCATACTGATTGAACGATATATAATTCGCGTCGCGAGACGTGACTTTCCGATCGATAAAAACGATGGGAGTGTTTGTGATGCGGTCGTAGTATTCACAGCCTTTAAGGCAGGACATCACGATGAGACCGCACACGTTCTTTTCCAAAAAACTGTCCACAATAGCTTTTTCATTTTCAGGTATATCGCCGGAGAACCCAAGATTCAGGTAGTAACCGTATTTCTTCAGTTCGGTTTCGATACCTGAAAGCAAATAAGCGTAGTAGGTTTCATAAGTATTAGGAAGCACAACACCGATTTCCAGATTGCTGTTCGTACGCAGATTCTTTGCATACGGGTTTGGCCTGTAATTCAATTCGGCGATCGCGGACTTGATTTTAAGCACTGTGTCCGGCAGCACGTTTTTTACTCCGGTAAGATAGTTTGAAACGGTCCCGACGGATACCCCCGCAAGCCGCGCTACGTCCTTGATAGTGCTCATATTAACCCGCTTTCTTCATCCAGTAAAATATATATGCAGATCGTATTATACACTAGATATGAATTTATATCAATAGTTCAATTGAAACGTATCAATAATTAATTCAACTCATAATGTTGACATTAATATTTGCTGCTATATAATAGACATTGACTTTTATATAGACGTTGACATTGATATTTGCCAAGTTATTAAGAGAATGTGCGCTTGTATTATATTGAATAATGCGTTGAATTTCAAAAGTGAAAGGATATTGCCGTGTCTGAAGTATTACTGGAAATGTCGGGCATACAGAAGTATTTTCCGGGCGTTCATGCACTGGATAATGCATCGCTGACTGTATGTAAAGGGGAAGTGCATGCGCTGGTCGGGGAAAACGGCGCCGGCAAATCTACGCTGATGAAGGTACTGTCGGGTATTTATAAAAAGGATGGAGGCACTATCAAGCTGCGCGGCAAGGAGATAGAAGCCAGCGACCCAAAACATGCACAGGAACTGGGAATCGGTATCATCCATCAGGAATTAAACCTTATGCCGCATCTGACCGTTGCGCAGAACATTTTCATAGGCAAAGAGCCTATGAACGGCATGTTTATCAACAAGAATTCGGAAAACAAACGAGCGCGCGAAATGCTGAAAGCACTCCATATGGAGATTGACCCCACGTTGCGCATCGGCAGGCTGACGGTTGCAAAGCAGCAGATGGTGGAAATTGTAAAGGTGCTCTCGTACGACAGCGAGCTTCTGATATTGGATGAACCCACCGCGGCGCTGACGGAAAACGAGATACAGGAACTGTTTAACGTAATTCGACAGTTGCGTGAAAAAGGCCATGGTATCATTTATATATCCCACCGGCTGGACGAATTGCCGCAGATATGCGACCGAGTCACCGTAATGCGCGACGGGCAGTATATCGATACAAAGAAAATCAGCGAGTTAACAAAAGAGCAAATCATCAGCATGATGGTGGGCCGCGTTATTTATGAGAAGCCAAAAGAAAAGAGCACGGTTCCCCAAGGTTCCCCGGTTGTGCTCAAGGTTGAGCATCTGAACGCAGAGAATGTCAAAGATGTATCGTTCGAACTTCGGAAGGGTGAAGTGTTGGGCTTTGCGGGTTTGGTAGGCGCGGGGCGCACTGAAACCATGCGCGCGCTGTTCGGTGCGGATCCGTCCCAGAGCGGCGTTATTTCGGTCAACGGAAAAAGGGTAACGATCAAATCTCCAAGCGACGCGATCGCAAACGGCATCTGCTATCTGTCGGAAGACAGGAAACAGTTCGGTCTTGCGCTCGGCCTCAACCTGAGGGACAACTGCGTGATGGCATCGCTTGATAATTTCACGTTCGGGCCGTTTACCAAAGATAAAAAGATTGACGAAGTGACACGCGAGTACGTAGAAAAAATTGATATCAAGACCCCGTCTGTAAAGCAGATCGTCAGAAATCTGTCGGGCGGCAACCAGCAGAAAGCGATTGTGGCCAAATGGCTCATCAAGAACAGCGATATCCTGATATTCGACGAACCCACGAGAGGTATCGATGTCGGCGCCAAGCAGGAGATCTACAAGCTGATGAACATACTTGCGGCGGAAGGAAAGTCGATCATCATGATATCGTCGGAAATGCCGGAACTGCTGCGTATGAGCGATAGATTGATTATCATGTGCGAAGGTGCGGTAACCGGCGAACTGGATATATCTGAAACAACTCAGGAAAAAATAATGACACTTGCTACAATGAACATGTGAGGTATGATGTGATGTTTTGGTCAAGTATAACAAAGAAATTTAACAAAAACGGAGTATTGGCATTGCTCGCCCCGGCGGTTCTGGTATTATTGTTTATTCTGGGTTTTTTCATGACCCCCACACCGGAAAAGTATGTTGTCAATATACTGGATAGTTCATATTACATCGGGTATATGGCCATCGGCGTAACGTTCGTTATTATCACTGGCGGTATCGACCTTGCATTGGGCACCAACATGATGTGCGCTGCGCTCCTCGGCGGGTGGGCGTTTACCGTTCTTGAGTGGCCGATGGCTTTTGCGCTGCTGCTTGTCATCGGTACGGCAGTCATAATGGGCTTTTTCAACGGTGTATTGATTGCATACCTCAAGCTGCCGCCGTTCATCGCGACGCTGGGTATGCAGATGATCGGCATGGGCTTCGGCGCGATCGTCACCAATGTGCAGACGATGAGATACCCCACGTTCGGAACACCGGAAGGCGCGTTTAAAAATATTTTTTACAAAACCGTATCCGGTTTCCCGATAGGCATACTTTGGCTGATTGTTTTCTTCGTGATCGCTTGGGTGCTGCTGAACAAGACCAAGTTCGGGCGGTATACGTACGCGATTGGATCCAACTGCGAAGCTGCAAGACTTTCGGGCATCAAGACCCGTCCGTGGCTGACAGCGGTGTATACTTTCTGCGGATTATGCAGCGGCTTGGCCGGCGTGATGTACGCGGCGGTATATACCTCAATTATTCCGCAAACCGGAAACGGTCAGGAGCTGCTGGGAATTGCGGGCGCGGTTATCGGCGGGACAAGCATGAGCGGCGGCATGGGTACGGTGGTCGGCACCATGATCGGCGTATTCATCATGAGCGTATTGCAGCAGGATCTGTATGTGTGGGGATTCCAGCCGCAATGGCAGAAGCTGTTTACCGGAATTGTTGTTATTCTCGCAGTGCTGCTTGACCAGTATCGCATCAAGCAGGGGAATAAAGTTAAAAAATAAGGTATACTTATATCAGATATCTGCGGGTATACCCGTTGATATAAAATAATCAGGAGGAAAAGGAATATGAAGAAAGCCTTAGTTCTGTTGATCGCACTGGCTATGGTATTTTCACTCGTAGCTTGTACGACAGGTGGAGAAACAAAAACGAGCGACGCTGCAAAACCGTCCGAAGCGGCGAAGACCAGCGAAGCGGCAAAGACCGAAGAGACAACAGCGGCAAGAAAGTACATCGCGATTATCTCCAAAGGATTCCAGCATAAGTTCTGGGTAACGGTTAATGATGGCGCGAAAGCGGCTGCCGAAGAGTATGACGTTGACATTACGTTTGAAGGCCCGGCTTCCGAGTCGGATATCAGCGATCAGGTCAACATGCTGGATGCGGCGCTGGCGAAAAAACCCGCGGCGATCTGCCTTGCGGCTCTTGATACCGAATCTGTTACCGCGCAGTTGAATGCCTGCGTTGAGCAGGGTATTCCGGTTATCGGTTTCGACTCAGGTGTTCCGAATGCGCCCGAGGGATCCATAATCTCTACTGCGTCCACGAATAACGAAGCTGCCGGCGCGCTTGCGGCTGAGACCGCGTACAACATGGATGCTGTCAAGAGTGCTGTTGCTGCGGCGACGAAAGATGCTCCCGTGATACTGGCCGTAATCAGCCAGGATGCCACCTCGGCTTCCATCACCGGACGTACGACCGGCTGGGTGACCAAGATGTCTGAGCTTTGCGAAGCTGCGAAGCCCGGCCTTGTATCGGTAACCGGACATGATACATGGAAAAAGGCGTCCACCTCGGGCGACACGGCTGTTGAAATCAGCGTAACCATCGCTGCTTCCACGAGTGTTCCGGATTGCCAGGCTGCAGCTCAGAGCGTACTCGGAACGAATCCGGTCGCTGTGTTCTGCACGAACTCCGGCTCTGTGGACGGCATGCTCGCTGCGACTGCGGACGGTTCCGACCTTGATCGTGCAAGCGGCACGTACAAGAACCTGATCGTGCTTGGCTTCGACTCCGGCGCAACGCTGCTGAACGCGATTAAGAACAAGTGGTTCGCTGGTGCGGTTACTCAGGATCCGTACATGATCGGCTACTATGCGGTTGAGTTGGCTGTTAAGACGCTCAATGGCGAAAAGGTTGAAGCGCTTGTGGATACTGGCTGCAGGTTCTACGACAGCACCAACATGACTGATCCCGCTATCGCGGCGCTGCTCTACGAATAATTAAAATCTAGTGCTATGCGAGAGGGCAGCTCAGTATGGGCTGCCCTCAGTCATAGAGGGGACTTGACAAATGGTTTACAATATTGGAAAGCGGTTTTACGCTTGACTTATCAAGATTAGAATGGATTGGAGATAATGATATGCTGCTGGGAATGCCAAAACTTTTATCGCCTGAAATCGTGGCGGTACTTTGTGAGATGGGCCACAGCGATGTGGTGGTAATCGGAGACGCTAATTTTCCCGGGAAGAGGTTTGCAAAGGAAGGAAACTGTACTTTTCTGCGCGCCGACGGTATTTCGGGTACCAATTTGTTGGAAGCCATTCTTACTGTGATCCCCTGTGACGCATATATCGAGCATCCAGTCAAGCTGATGCAGACGATGGAATGTGACCGCGATTTGAAGATACCGATATGGGACGAATATAAAAAGATCGTTGCCAAGCATGACCCGCGGGGCGAAAAGGCGATCGGTTTTCTGGACAGGTTTGATTTTTACGATGAAGCGAAAAAGTCGTACTGCATTATACAGTCGGGCGAAGAAGCGATTTATGCAAACGTCATGATACAAAAGGGAGTCATCAAGTGATCAAAGGAGACATGCTGCTGGGTATCGATATCGGTACGAGCGGATGCAAGATTGCGCTTTTTAAAAAAGACGGACAGGTAGTATGCAGCCACACCGAGGAATACCCGGTGCGGTATCCGTTGCCGGGATTTGTCGAGCAGGATCCGAAAGATTGGTGGGCTGCGGTGTGCCTTGGCACAAGCAAGCTTTTAAGTGATAATCACATCGACGCCGCAAAGATAGCGGGAGTCGGTTTGAGCGGGCAAAGCTGGTCTGCGATTGCTGTAGACAAGAACGGGGATGTACTCGCACCCGATCCGATATGGATGGATACGCGAAGCGAAGCAATATGCAGGAAGCTGAATGCGGAAATAGGGGAAGACAGGATATTCGAAATCAGCGGGAATCCGCTTAAGGCTCAGTATACGACCGGTAAGATCATATGGCTAAAGGAAAACATGCCGGAAGCATACAAACGGACAAGTAAAATACTGCAGTCAAACAGCTATATTATATACCGATTGACGGGCGTCATCAGTCAGGATGCGTCTCAGGGGTATGGGCTGCACTGCTTTGATATGAGAAATTGCCGCTGGGACGGCGCAATGTGCAATGAACTGGGGATAGACCGCGCACTGCTGCCCGAAATTGCGGACTGTGACGAAATTGTCGGCAGGGTTACAGACAGCGCTGCCCGCAGTACGGGGCTTATGGAAGGTACGCCGGTAGTAGCGGGGGGATTGGATGCCGCGTGCGGAACATTGGGCGCCGGTGTGCTGCATGCAGGTGAAACTCAGGAGCAGGGCGGACAAGCCGGAGGCATGAGCATCTGCTTAGAGAAATACTGTGCTGATCCGAGGCTGATATTAAGTTTTCACGTTGTACCCGGTAAATGGCTGCTTCAAGGAGGGACCACAGGCGGCGGCGGTACGATGAAATGGTTTAACGGGCAATTTGGATACGAGGAGAATCTGCAAGCGAAAGAGAAGGGATGCACACCGTTGGTGTTGCTGGATCAGCTTGCTGAAACAATTTCCCCGGGCAGCGAAGGCGTTGTATTTTTGCCCTATATGGCGGGGGAGCGCTCGCCGATATGGGACGAAAAGGCCAAAGGCGTGTTCTATGGGTTGGATTACTCCAAAACCAAGGCGCACATGCTGCGGGCGGTTATGGAAGGAGCGGCGTATTCGCTCCGGCACAACCTGGATACCGCAAAAAGCGCGGGAGCGCAGGTCGGTATGATGCGCGCGATGGGCGGAGCAGCGAATTCCAGGTTCTGGACTCAAATGAAAGCGGATATCACGGGAAAGCCGATCGAAGTGCCTGCTTCGGATACAGCTTCGACATTGGGGGCGGCGATACTTGCGGGCGTAGGCGTTGGGATATACAGAGATTTTGATGAAGCGGTGAGCATGACAGTCGAGGTCAAGCGAAAACATGAACCGGATCAGACAAAAATGGGAGCATATGATAAAGGCTACAAAACATATATCGCGCTTTACGAAGCGCTAAAAGATTTGATGGACAGGTAAAGGAGAAGCGGATGAAAGCCAGCGTAGTTGTTGCAAACGAAGACGTCCGTTACATGGATATCGAAGAGCCCAAGACAGGGGATGGCGATGTTAAGGTAAAGGTTGCGGTATCGGGCATATGCGGATCGGATATACCGCGTGTATTAAATCACGGCGTACACTTTTATCCGATTGTACTGGGGCATGAATTTGCGGGTGAAGTAGTCGAGGTCGGCAAAGATGTGACGAAGGTCAAGGTGGGAGACAGGGTAGCCGGTGCGCCACTGGTGCCGTGCATGGTATGCGACGACTGCCAAAGAGGTAATTATGCGCTGTGCAGGCATTACAGCTTTATAGGCTCACGCCGGCAGGGCAGCAATGCGGATTATGTGGTGATTCCTGAGCGCAATGCCGTTGTTTTTGATCCGTCGATATCCTTTGAACAAGGAGCCATGTTTGAGCCATCCACCGTGGCGCTGCATGGCGTAATGCAGAATGACTACAGAGGCGGCGGTACCGTTGCGATATTGGGAGGCGGTACCATCGGCATATTTACAATGCAGTGGGTAAAGCTGCTGGGTGCGAAAACAGTAGCGGTGTTTGATATCGTCGAGGAAAGGCTTAAGCTGGCCGAGAAACTGGGCGCGGACGGAACCGTCAATACGCAGAATGAAAATTTTATCGAAGCAGCAAATCAGCTTTCTGGACTTGCGGGATTTGATTATGTATTTGAGACTGCGGGCGTAACTGCTACAATGAAACTGGCGTTCAAGCTGGCGGCTAACAAAGCGCACGTGTGTTTTGTAGGAACGCCGACGAAAGAACTCAGTTTCGCGCCGGAGGAATGGGAGAACCTGAACCGCAAAGAGATGCGGATTACAGGCTCTTGGATGAGTTACAGCGCGCCATACCCGGGCCGGGAATGGATAATGACAGCGGAGTATTATGCATCCGGCAGGCTTAAGTTTGACGAGGGGCTTATCGGCAGCCGGGTGCCGATGAGCAAAGCACAAGAGGCGTTCCAGATGTTTAAAACGCCGGGTGCCGTAAAAGGGAAAATATTACTTATCAATAATTAAAATCAAAACGGAGGTAAAAACAATGGAATTCATCGATCCGAAGAAAGTCCCTCAACGGGTACTATATGATGGAGGCAAAATGCCATGTATTGGAATGGGTACATTCGGCTCTGACAGATTTACCCCTCAGCAGGTTTCAGCAGCAGTGGCGGGAGCGATCAAAGTCGGTTACCGCCTGTTTGACTGCGCTGCCGTATATGGAAATGAAGATTTAATCGGCGAAGTGTTTCAGGAAGCATTCGATAAAGGTATCGTTAAGCGCGAGGAGTTGTTCATTACATCCAAAGTGTGGAACAACATGCACGGACGCGGGGATGTGCTCATTTCCTGTGCCAAGACACTAAAAGACCTGCATGTTGACTATATCGATGCGTTCTTTGTACACTGGCCGTTCGCAAACTATCATGCGCCGGGTTGCGACGGCGACGCGAGGAACCCGGATTCCAAGCCGTTCTCGGTGGACAGGTTCATGGCGACATGGCGGCAGTGCGAAAGGCTTGTTGATATGGGGCTTGTCAAGTATATCGGCATGTCCAGTATGACGATCCCCAAGCTGGAGGCTGTTCTGCCATTGTGCCGCATCAAGCCTGCCGTAATCGAAATGGAACTGCACCCCAGCTTCCAGCAGCCGGAACTTTTCGATTACATCGTATCGCGCGGCATACAGCCTATCGGTTTTTGCCCGATCGGTTCGCCCACAAGGCCGGATCGCGACAAGACGCCTGACGACGTAGTCGATATTCAGATACCCAAAGTCGTCGAGGTTGCCAAAGCGCATGGTGTGCATCCCGCTGTGATATGCTTGAAATGGGCGGCGCAAAGAGGACAGACGCCTATACCGTTCTCGGTCTATGAAAACGAGTATGTCAGCAACCTGAAGTGCGTGACGGAAGATCCGCTGACCAACGATGAGATGGAAGCCATCAAGTCTGTTGACAGCAACTGCCGGCTCATCAAGGGGCAGGTATTCTTGTGGCCGGGCGCAAAGAGCTGGGAAGACCTCTGGGATCTGGACGGAACGATAACAAAATAGGACGAAGCATGAATACTGAAAAATATTTTGACAGATTGATTAAAGCGCAGAAATCAGGCAGCTGCGATGCGATATGTTCCATTTGCAGCGCGAACGAATTTGTGCTTGAAGCGGCAATGGAAGACGGAAAAGAAAACGGGCTGATGGTACTTGTGGAAGCAACGGCAAACCAGGTAAACCAGTTCGGAGGGTATACCGGTATGCGCCCGTCGGATTTCATTGCGTTTGCGCGACGGATTGCACAAAAGGCCGGCCTTTGTGAAGATTCGCTGATTCTAGGCGGGGATCATTTGGGGCCTTTGACGTGGCAGAGTGATACTGAAGAAGAAGCAATGGCAAAGGCGGAAACACTTGTATCCCAGTATGTATCCGCAGGTTTTACTAAAATACATCTGGATACGAGCATGCGCGTTGCCGATGACCCTACGGATTCCCGTCTGCCGGACAGCGTCATAGCGCAGCGGGCGGCACGCATATGCGCAGCCGCAGAAGCTGCGGCGGGTGAAGTGAAACCTGTATATGTGATTGGCAGCGAGGTGCCGGTTCCGGGCGGCGCTACGGAAAACGAAGAATCCGTAACGGTTACAAAACCGCAGGATTTGCAGTCCACACTGGATGCTTTTAAAGTAGCATTCAGCAATGCAGGCCTCAAGGACGCGTGGAGCCGCGTAATTGCGGTGGTGGTTCAGCCGGGTGTAGAGTTCGCGGATAACACGATCATCAGATATGAACCGGATAAAGCCGCGAAGCTGACCGAATACGCAAAGAGCCTGGACGGTATCGTGCTGGAAGGGCACTCCACCGACTATCAGCCAAAAGCTGCGCTCGATATGATGCGCCGCGACGGTATCGCGATACTGAAAGTAGGCCCGGCGCTCACGTTCGCACTGCGCGAAGCGCTGTTTGCGCTAGAGGATATGGAGCGCATACTGTATCCGTTCTCACCGCCGGGCGGATATTCGTACTTGCGCAACACGATGGAAGGAAAGTTAATGGCGGACGATAAGCACTGGAAGAAGTACTATCATGGCAGTCCGCAGGATAAGGCATATGCGCGAAAATTCAGCCTCTCGGACAGATGCCGGTATTACCTTGATGACGAAGGGATACGCGCGTCCATTACTCGGTTGACAACAAATATAAACGCTGTTGATCTTCCGTTCGGTCTGCTGTCGCAGTATTTTCCCGAACAGAAGGAAAGAATATTGACGGCAGAGGGTATGATAACGGCGGAGATGTTGATTAAGGAACGCATCAAAGATGTGATCAGAACATACAGGTAACACTGTTTATTAACTTTAATGAGGTGATGATATGATCAAGATCGGTATTCGTCCCATTATAGACGGGAGAGAAGGAAAGCTGGGCGTCCGTGAAAGCCTTGAAACACAGACGATGGGTATGGCGCAGTCTGCTGCGGAATTGATATCAGGATCATTAAAAGACAAATATGGTAATCCTGTAGAGTGCGTTATCGCGGATTCCACGATCGGCGGCGTAAGAGAAGCGGCTCAATGTGCCGAAAAATTCGCACGCGCGGGTGTATCCGCCACGCTGTCCGTAACGCCCTGCTGGTGCTACGGCACCGAAACGCTGGATATGGATCCGTCGATTCCAAAAGCCGTATGGGGATTCAATGGTACGGAACGTCCGGGCGCGGTATACCTCGCGGCGGCGCTGGCGGGATATACTCAAAAAGGGCTGCCCGCTTTCAGCATCTATGGGCACGATGTTCAGGACAAAGGATGCCGGGATATACCGGAAGACGTGAAGCAGAAGATACTGAGATTTGCGCGCGCGGCTGTGGCCGTGGGTAGCATGAAAGGCAAGAGCTATCTTTCGTGCGGCAGCGTTTCCATGGGTATAGCAGGGTCAATCGTCAATCCCGATTTCTTTGAGAGATATCTTGGGATGCGCTGCGAGCAGGTCGATATGACCGAGTATGTACGCCGTATCGAAGAGAATATATACGATAAAACAGAGTTCGATAAAGCGCTTGCGTGGGTAAAAGCAAAGTGCAAGGAAGGGCGCGACAGAAACGATCCTCCGGGGACAAAGGAAAGCAAGGAAAAAGAATGGGAGTTCACCGTCAAATGCGCGCTGATAGCGCGGGATTTGATGACGGGCAACCCGGAACTGAAAACGATGGGCTATAACGAGGAAAGCATGGGCCACAACGCGATTGTCGGCGGGTTTCAGGGCCAGCGCCAGTGGACAGATCATTTCCCCAATGTGGATTTTGTAGAATCGATATTAAACAGCTCATTTGATTGGAACGGCAGAAGAGCGCCGTATGTATTCGCTACGGAGAACGACGCGCTTAACGGCGTGACGATGCTGATGGGGAACCTGCTCACAAACACCGCGCAGATTTTCTCCGATGTGCGCACCTATTGGAGCTCCGATGCGGTGAAGGCCGCGACGGGCAAGGCGCTTTCCGGAGCGGCGCAGAACGGCATCATCCATCTGATCAATTCCGGAGCGACCTGCCTTGATGGTACGGGACAGCAGGAGCGAAACGGGCAGCCGGTGATGAAGCCCTTCTGGGAGGTTACGGACGAGGAAGTGGAGAAATGCCTTCAGGCGACGGACTGGATTCCGGCGTCCAAAGGATACTTCCGCGGCGGCGGTTTTTCCAGTCACTTCGCGACGCGCGGCGGCATGCCGGTAACCATGTCGCGTATTAATATGGTGCGGGGTCTGGGGCCGGTACTTCAGCTTGCAGAAGG
Source organism: uncultured Christensenellaceae bacterium (assembly GCA_964561895.1). GTDB lineage: Bacteria > Bacillota > Clostridia > Christensenellales > SZUA-584 > JAEWCC01. Next base: position 19,087 of record CAZLRM010000007.1, read on the forward strand.
ATGGACAGTGCAGCTTCCGGAGGATATCCATCATGCGCTGGAGGAGAGAACCGACCCGACTTGGCCAACGACGTGGTTTACGCCAAGGCTTACGGGAAAAGGCGCGTTTACCGATGTTTACAGCGTGATGGCGAACTGGGGCGCGAACCACGGCGCGATCAGCTTTGGCCATATCGGCGCGGATCTGATTACGCTGGCTTCAATGCTGCGCATACCGGTGAACATGCACAACGTAGACTCAAAGGATATTTTCCGCCCGACGAGCTGGAACGCTTTCGGTACGGATAATCTCGAAAGTGCGGATTACCTCGCGTGTGCGAATTTCGGCCCGTTATACGGAAAATAATGAGTTCCAATGGAACGAAAGATAACAGTTTTTATCGTTTGTTGCCCGGCAGATTGTCTTAGTCAGATAATGTGCTGAAATGACGAACAAGGCGGTGCAGATTATGCCCGCTTTTTTCTTTGGGTTTCAGCACAAATAATCCCTGGTTTTACTGTAATGTCATTAAGATAAGTTTTTCGTTAATAGCCTCTCTGTCAAAAAAGTGATGGGGGGCTTTTTATTAGCTCTGAAACTAAGGGAAAAGCCAATAGTGAAAGCCTTACACCAGATAATGGGTCGGCAGGATGAACAGCATCCGAGAACAAGCACGGGAAGTTGTAAGCAGTGAGTTGATATAATGATGATAGTAAGGGCGGCGGTACGAAATTGTACTGCCGCCCTTTTCTGTTGATGAGCTATGCTCAATATCTACGTGTTATGGGAGCGGTGTGTTTTCATCCAGCGTCAGGGCGTACATTACGCCGTAGTAACGTTCTTCCGTGCTTCCGCCCGCGAAGCTAACGATGTTCTTACAGTCGCCGCTCATGTAGAGTCCCCAACTCATCGAGTTGTCGTCCTTTGCGATGAGCGCGCCGTAGAGATGCTCACCCGTTGTCGTCCAAAGCTGCAAGTTCCCCCCGCTTCTGATGGCAACATATTTGTCGTCCGCCGAGAACGCCGCAGCCTGCTTGCCGCTGAGCGTCGACCAAAGCGGCGTGCCCGTTTCCATGTCTATGAACATCTGCCCGCCGTTGGTAGCTCCGCCTGCGTCAGTGCCCCAGAACAGCGTCTTGCCGTCGTGCGAAAGTGCCATGCTGGCACAGCGCATACCAGTGTCGAGCGTCCACAGCGTTTTGCCAGTGGCAAGCTCGGTGCAGATGAGATAACCGACACTCGACGCCTTTGTGGAGGTCACGACGCAGGTGTCGTTCATCGCCCAACCGAATATCGTGGTCTCTATGTATTTCTTCCACATGGTCTTACCCGTCGCTACCTCGGTAGCCCGGAAGGTGCCGCACCACGAACTCGTGTATATCACCTTGTCGTCGGCAGACCAGAACAGCTTGTACATTCCGCCGTCCGCAAAGAAGTCGCAGATTATCTTCTTGTCCGCGAGGCGCACAACGCTGACATAGCCCTCGTCGGTCGCCATAAGCAGCAGCTTGCCGTCGTTAGAAAGCTCTAAGTCACCGAGCTTGGAGAACACGTCCCCTCCGCCGTGCCCTTCTTCCGGCTGCACATACAGCGCCGGGTTTTCTTTATACGGCACCTGATAGGAGAACACCTTGTTGCCCTTTATATCCCACACAACGGCGGTATCGGGGTCGCCCTCCTTCTTGCCGTGCACAACCGAAGCGACGAGCTTGCCGTCCGTTGAAACGTCACAGAAAGCGGATTCGCCGTACAGCCGTTTTTCAAAGAGCAGTACGCCCGTCTTGTCAAAGACGTGCAAATAACCGTTCTCGTACTTGTATTCATTGCTGAAGGTGGTGTGGAAGGGTGCGGTAGCTATTATATCCTGAGAGATATCCACGCAGTACGCCTGTATCTTCATGTCGTGTTCGGTTTGCAGCGTGTAGTTGACCTGCGGCAGCTTCTTTTTGAGCACAAACGTCAGCTCCATGCTTTCCCCGTCATGCGGCTCGACGATAATACTCTCCTGCGCGTAGGCTTCGTCTACCTTTGAATCGCCGTGGCTTAATAAGCCAAGCTCGTTTGCGTACACCGCGCAGCGCGCCCAGTTGCCGGTGGTGTCGAACTGAAACGCCGCCGCTTCGATAGTGAAGCGCCCGTAGGCGTCCGTCGTGGCAAATTTACCGTAGCTGCGCGAGGTCTGTATGTCGATGTTGGGTATGGGCATACCCGTTTCCTCGTCGTACACCGTGCCGGTTATAGTGCATGTTTCGGGCGAAAACTGCGAGGGTCTTACGTGGTTCAGTACGCAGCCCGCAAGCAGCTCGGTGCTCTGCCCGTCCGTCACATAATAGGAGAAGCGAGATATAAAGTCAAAGTCCTCGCCCTGCTTGCCGAGGTAGGCGTAGCGCACCACCGTAGATTCGCCGGGCTCCAATACGTTCGCCGTGCCAAGCGGGATAAGGTTGGTGTCTGATTCCGCTCCCGCATTGTCCTTGATCGGGTCGTATGACGCCCCCGCCCAGTCTATCACAAGCGACGGGTCGTACCCCTCCACCTGCAGCCAGTCCTCCTCGGTCATGTCGTCTGCGGGAATGAGCTGCACCCGCTTATCAGAGGTGTTGGTTATGAGCGCGCAGCGGGTGATGTTCGTACCGAGGTCTAAATCCCTGCAAAAGTTGGTGGTATCCGTTATCTCGCGCGGAGCGGACATCGTCACGCCGAGCGCCTTATCCAGCACCTCCGGCTTGAACGTCTTGAAGTAAGGCAGAAAATCCGCTCCGTCCTCGGGCGTCGGATAGGCCGAAGCGTCCACGAAATACTCAGCGTTTGCCTCGAGCTTCGCGGCCAGCTACTCTGCGGTCAGCGGTTCCCCCGGCGCAGGCTCGGCTGCTTTTGCCGCATGAGGCTGTCCGTCCAGCTTCCACTTCGGGTCTATCTGCGTGCCGTGAATGAAAAGCACACCCATGATGACGTCTGGGTAGCGCGGATCTATGCCGTCGGTATACTCCGCGCCGTCGAGCGAAGAAAAGTCGCTGCCGGCAAGTATTTTGTCGATACACGCCCGCTCGGTCACCGGTATGTCGCCCTGATGTACGGTAAGATATTTGGCCGCTTCCTGTAATCCTGCGATAGCAGACGCTTTATCGCGCACGGCCAGTGTATCCTCCTCAGTGCAGAGCTCGCCCGCCGCGTGTGCAAATGCAGGCTGAGCGCCCGCCGCGGGTGCGGCGCAGGCCGCAAGCGAAAGGATAAGTATTGCTGCAAGTATCAGAGATAATGTGCGCTTCATATTTTTCCTCCTTTGTATGGAATAATCGCCCTTATTTTGCTCCTTCGAGTATCTCTATGAAACTCTCCGCTCCGTCTGTGCAGAAAGACCATACCCCAAGCGGCTGCGGATATTCAAAGATGTAATAATCGTCATAGAACGTCAGGTTGTATTCCTCGCCGTCCTGCATGATGAACGAAACGGTAAGCCGGGTCGACGGCTCTTCCGTGCCCTGAAACGCAAACATGGCAAGGCTCACGGAATACAGTGCATTTACAGCCTCGTCTATCGTTTCGGCATCAGTTATCTCCCGCTCGCTGCCGTTTCGAATGACCTTGACGCAAACCGGCTCCTCGGTTTTGCACCTTTCAAGAAACTCATACATCTTCGGGTCGGGGCCGTCAATGGTCAGCGTATCCCGATCGGTTGCCGCGGGGAAATCGATAGCGGCAAGCGCTTTCTTGTTTTCGATCTCGTACTTTTTGTCGCCGCAGTCAAGGAACTTGCCGTTGAAGGAAACGCTGCCCGCCTCCGTGCCATCCGCATTTATGAAGGTATAGCTCGAATCGCTGTCGGCAACAGTCATGTCCGTTTCGCCGGTTATGGTGATCTCGGCTATGGCGTCGAGCACGGCCTTTACGGCATCCTCTCCGTACAGCGGGGATTCTATCCGGTCGCCCTCGCCCTGATAGATGTAGATGACCGCCGCAGGAAGCACCGTATCGCGGTTTTCATATATGGCAAGCATATCATCGCCCAGTACATCCATAATAGCGGTTGCCGCACCAACCTTGTCGCTGCCCGTTGTTTCGGTGCCTCCCGGTTTATTGATTGTCGCAGAACACCCCGCCAGCAGTACAAGCGTCATCATAGCGGCTGTGAGTGATGCGAAAATGTGTTTCATAAGAAACTCCTTTCACTTGCTGATGTAGTAATCGACACCATCCAGATAGTACTGCTCTGTGCTGCCGTCGACTATTTGCAGATTTGGGTTGCTGTATTGATCGCGGTTTGTATCGTAGCTGTTGTAGAAACCAAGCTCGGCACGATAAATCTCGCCTGTGTCGGGGTCGTAGAGCCTGTCGTAGCCCAGCGTTGCGTCGCTGTTCTTCTGCGAAATGATGTCGTAGGAGGTCTGGCGGGCACTCCACGCCGCGTTATAGGAATCGTAAGCTGCTTGCATGGAGCGCGACATCGCGAGGATTGCCGAAGTCTCATCGGCCGCATGCTGCTGAGCCTGCCTGACGTAATCCTCCGTGAATGTGAAGCTCGAAAGGCATGCCATGAGCTGCTCGCGGAGCTCGTTGAACTCTCCCACCGGGGCGATGACGCCGTTGCAGTTGTAGACAGCGTAGGTGCCCATATCAACTCCCTGTACCGAATAGATGTCCGTTCCGTAGTTCACCACCTGTCCTGCCATTAAACCCTCGCACTCCACACTGTTCGCGGAATAGAAGCTCGCGCGAACTATCGAGTTGTCAAGCGTGTTCGGCGCTGTGGGTGTGCTGTTAGGATATTTTTCCAGTATGCTGATGTCGTTCATCACCGGCAGCTGATGGTTAAGACCGTATTTGTTTAGGAAACTATTATAGTCGTTGTAGGTATAGAAGAAATAATCGGTGGTCGGCTCCAGAAGCACCGGCGTATCTGCCCCCTGATGATAACCGTAGGGGTCATAGGAACCAACCATTTGTGCCGCGCTCTCATAGTAATTCTTGGCATCCATATTTTTGAGCAGAGGGTGGTGCTTGCAGTAAAAGAATATCTGGCGCTCCGGGTTGTTCGGGTCGTATGCGTGGAAGCCGAACAGCGTATATTCGCCGGTCGTTTCTATGACCCAGCCTGTCGGGAGCGTGAGTGAGAAAAAGCCTCCGTTGTATAAAGACGTCTGAAGCTGAAGCGGAGTGTATCTTGTTACAGAATAATCTCCGAGCGCAGTGGGGTCGGATTGCGGCGGATTATTCGTATCCGGCGTCTGCGGTTCGCCACCGTCGGGCGATAGCAGCCCGAAATCACCGCCGCCGATAACAAGCGGATGACTGTCGTAATACTCCGCGGACGGCTGATAAGATTTGATCGCGTCGGTCATTGCCCTGATTGGCTCGTCAGCCTCACCCTCGTAGAAATAACAGGAATAGCCGATAAGCTGAGTCCTCGTATCCACAAGCATCTCATACCGATAGACAGTGCCGTCATCCGTTAAAAAGGAGTATACGGCTCCGCTCATTGTAGCGCTCCCGAAGGAGTTTTGCGTCATTTCTTCACAAAGCGTATATTCATTGCCGTCCTGGTTTCCCATATCCTCGGCGCGGAACAGGAAGTATTCGCTCACATCAAAGCCTGCTGTGTCGCCATCGTAAATAACCGAGATATCGACTCTGTTGAGTTCATCTTCATCACCGGTATAAATCGTTGCGCCCTCCTGACTTGATACGCCGATAAAATCACTGCCATACAGCACGGAAAAATCCTGCCCGTCGCAGATGAGTGCCTTATAAGCGTTTCCCTGTGCGCCCGTCTGCACCACGTCCTTTTCAGGCCGTACGGCCGGTGAAACGGTGCAGCCTGCCAATATGAAACACAGCGCCAAACATACAACTGCTAAAAAGGATTTCATTTTCACTTGCTTGCCTCCATTCCGGCTCTTTCGATAAGCGATTGCATTTCATCGAAAAATGCCGCTATCCATTCTTTCTGCTGCTCATCATTGGAATTTGGGAAAACCTCAACATGCGTTTTGTTCTCCGTTGTATCAGGCGAAACTGCAATCCTTCCGCCAAGCTGCGGGAACTCTGCTGAAGATACGATCAGCGTGCCGCGAAAGCTGTTTGATTTATCGATCACAAACGATACCGCTTCAAGTGCATCGTAAATAACATTCAGCACCGTCGCCTTATCACACATGAACATCTTTTCGTTTGCGTCCATTGCTATCACCTCCGTGTAATGAGATTCTAACATTTACAGCATAACTTTATATTGCTTCATAGAACAGTCCAAACAAGGGGTAGTTATAAGTAAAGCGAGGGGTGGTTTTGGGGTAGTCTTGCCCGTAACGGGGTATTTCAGACGTTTGGTAAATTACGCGGTTTATTTACGGCAGATTGCATGTTACAATAAATAATTATTGGATGTGCTCTTTTTCGATAAATAGATATATCTTAAAGGTGAGTGATGCCATGACTAAAAAATCAGTTTTGTTTACACTGTTAGTAGGCCAGGTGTTCCTGTGGACAGGCTCGGCATTTATATCTGTACTTTACCGGTTGCTTGATTACTACCAGCCGATGCAGGTGACGCTCTTAACCGAGGTGCTGTATTATTTGATGCAGGCTGTCGGCATAGCCGCATTTTCCGTTTTACTGAAATGGAAGCCCCACGCCGCAGGCAGCCGTATATGCGCGTTGGCAGCCGTCGTGCTCACTGCAATATTTACTGCGATTGCAATATTCATAGATAATGCTTCCTGCGTCTTGCTCTTCGGTCTTTTGATGAATATCGGCATAGGGGCACTTTCCGGCATCTATTTGACGCGGCTTTCCTCGCATCTTCCCCAGCAATGCCGGGGCAGGGTATTTGGCTATTCCTATGCGATAGGCAGCGTTGGCTCGTGGCTTTTGTCCCTGCTGTATGGCGGAAAGCTGCTGCAATCAGCCGCGGCGGTATATGTCTTTATCGGTTTGGCAGCTATGTCCGCAGTTCTGGTAAAGTATCTTGACCCGGTTGACTGCGACTCGGATCAATGGAAGGCAAGCGCCGTAAAAATCGACGCGAAGCTTATCGCGCTGGCCCTCTCCATTCCCTTGCTCTGCTCGATTGTAAACGGACTTGGCTGTTACTTTTCCGTCGCCGATGTTTCGGAGGTCGTAAACCCCGTATTCAACCGTATTTTTTACGCTGTCGGGCTGATTGCCGCGGGTATCATCAACGACAAGAACCGGCGCTATGGCGCGATCTGCTGTATCGTCGCACTTATTTTCCCGTTTGCAAGCCTCGCTTTGCGAAGCGAAGTGGGGATATCGGCTTTTTTGAGCGTATTTAGTTATATCTTCTATGGCTTTTTCTCAGTGTATCGGGTAGTGCTGTTTGCCGACCTTGCCGGAAAGCGCAACTCGCTGTTGCCTCTTGCGGTATTCGGTCTGCTCTCGGGCAGAATAGGCGACGCCATCGGCACATTCGGCGGCGTAATGCTTGAGGCAAACGCGGTTGCTCTCATCTGCACGACCGCAGCCGCTTTTATTCTCTTCTCGCTGTCCTTTTTCACGCTGTATCATAAGCTGTATATGCCGCGCTTCACCGAAAAGGAAGCAGCCGAAAACCGATTGAGCGAATATGAATCGCAATACGGCTTCACAGCCAGACAGTCGGAGATATTCCGATTAGTCGTAAAAGGCTGCTCTAACGCTGAGATTTCTTCAGAGTTGTTCCTGTCGGAAAATACAGTAAAGTTTCATATCAAAAACATATTGAAAAAGACAAGATGTACAAACAGAACCGAATTGATATCCAGATTTAAAATGAACAGTGTTTATTGAGAATGTTAGAAATGACATTAAGGTGATTACCGCGTTTGCATCGTACTATTACTGATACTGCTGCGGTTTTTTGCATACCCACAGTAGTATCATTGTTATAACTCATGAATGTTGAAGCCTGTGCGTATGATAGCATAGATGTTTTTTAGATT
>CAZLRM010000008.1:0-1278 GCA_964561895.1 uncultured Christensenellaceae bacterium
CGTTGTTTTTATTCTATCTGACAAAGGAGGTTTACACAATTTTTTCGGCAGTCTCAAAAACAGCAAAGTGAAGTAATATCCAAATTACAACTCGTATCTTTCGAATTTGTTATATAGTATTTATACCTGTCATCAGGGTACTTTGGATGTGAATTACTAAACGAGTATACAACTTTATAACCCGCAAACCTTTCATCATTAATTTCGCTCCACGATAAATGAACTGTTGTTCCGCTAATGCTGCCGCTGATATGTGAGGACGAATATTCATCTTCTGGCTCACTGTTCTCCGGCATTGTCAGCGATATCGTGTTACCCGCTTTGCGGACACTGTGATTGCAATACAGCGCCGTGATGGAGAAGTAAACCTTCTGCCCGGGGTCAGCCCCGATGGCCGCGGGATAGAAGCTGCAGCTCGTTTTCGAGGCCTCGGTGATCCACGCATAGTAATGGCATTCGGAGTTTTCCTCGTATACAGGCGAAGAATCCGTAAACGAGTACATCACCTTATAGCCTTCCAGCGCGCTGCTCGATATCTTGCCCTAGCTTATGCACACCTTCCCGGCATCCGATATATACCCGCTGATGCTCGTGGATACATAATCTCCGGATGAGCCGCCATCATCACCGCCGCTGTCGCCGCCGTCTTCACTATCCTCATCCTTTTCGGGCACCTTGAGCTTCACCGCGTTGGCCGCGATGGTGCTGCCGTCCTCAAACAGGTATGTGACGCTGAAGTAATAGTACGTGCCGCCCTTGAGGCCCGCGTACCCCTCATACAGCTTGATGCTCGTCGTATCCGAATCGGTAATATACTTTAAATAGCCGTCGTCGGGATACTTGGGCGAAGGGTTCGTCTTGGAGGCGACCACCTTATAGCCCTTAAAGTTTTCCGCGGTTTCCTTGCCCCAATAAAGCACAACGTTGCTGCCCGATATTTTTCCCGTTACCGTGTGGCCTGTCACCGGAGCGTCCGATACGGAAGGCTGGGGGGTAGCCGTCGCTGTATCGTCCGGCTCCGGCGTCGCGGAGGGTTCCGCTTCAGGCACTTTATAGCCTACCGCATTGCTGGATACCTTGGTGCCATTGCTGTATTCGGCCCAAATACCGAAGTATTGGGTCTCGCCCTTGGCGATGCCGCAGCCTGCCAGTGGCAGGAGCGTCACCTGGCCGCCCGCGAGTGCCAGCGGGCTTACGATCTGCATCTGGAGCGCCTTAACGCCGAAGAGCGCCGCCTGGCCGAGCTGCAGGAGGACCAGAAACGCCTGGAGATCCATG
>CAZLRM010000008.1:1288-25394 GCA_964561895.1 uncultured Christensenellaceae bacterium
AGTTGGCTGATCGCCATAAGTATAGAACGTAACCGTTTTGAGTGTCTGCGCGGAGAATCCTGTAATTTTATCGCTCGTGTCTGCCGCGACGATACGGTATTTTACCTTGCCCACATACCCCATCGCGTCAAAATCAAGCGTGTTCCATGAGAATATAAGTTTTTTCGCATCACTGCTGACGCTCAGCTCCGGCGCGCGGAATTTATCCTGATTGACCTCGGTCACCCCGTCCATGAGGTCCTCCAAATCGTCTTCACACTTAAGCTCGGCTTCTCCCGCCATCTGCTTAAGCTTGTAAAGCCCCGCGGAGACGCCCAGAGAATCGGCCGTTTGCTTGTCATCCAGCGAACCGGAAAGTATCAGCAGTTCTACGAGGCCGCCAAAATCCGCTTCCAGTTGCGCCTGTAAATCGCCGAGTGCGCTCTGGGCAAGCGCAGCGTCCGCGCCAAAGCAGCCAATCAACACATACCGCTGCCCTTCGGTAAAGTATCCGGCTGCTTGTGCCGCGGCAACCACCTGCTGTATCGTCTCCCCCACACTCTGCCCGATGCAATTTAAGCTGCCCAGCAGCGCCTCGGCGTCCTCATTTTGCCCTTCGATGCCCGTTACCAAGCCGTCTTTATCCACCGTGATGCAAAGGCTCGGGTTAATATCCACCGTGTAGTACGCAACCGCGTCCGTCTGCGGCGAAAGGAACATCGCGCCAAGTATGAAGCCGACCGCAAGCACCGCAGCGGCGGGAAGCGCAATGAGCGCAGCCTTCTTGAAGCGTTTTACCGAGGCGGCGCGCTTGCGATTCTTTTCCTGCGTCTCCTCGCAGCGCTTCACGGTGTGCTGCAAAAGCTCTTCGGTTGGCTTTATTTCTTTAAGTTGGATATCCTCCAGATATCTATCGATGTCATACATGCAGTTCACTCTCCAGTTCGCTTTTCAGCTTGCCCTTAGCGATGCTGATCCTCGATTTGACGGTGCCCTCCGGCACGCCCAGCATGCCCGCGATCTCGGAAAGCTTCATCCGCTGGTAGTAATAAAGCACCATGGGAACCCGCTGATGTTCCGGCAGCTTTGTAATGCGCGAAACGAGCAGCTCCTGAATGTGCCTTTTCTCCACCTGCTCCTCCACCGTCTCGCCGTTTCCGGCGGACATCAGCACGAAATCCTTGACGCTGGTCGTCTCAAAGTCTTCCACCATGTGCTGTTTGCGCCGGGAAATCTCCTTCAAGTTGTCCCTGAACTGGTTGATGCAGATTTTAAACAACCACGGCCGAAAATTTCCGTGTTCGTACTTAGTCGCTTTGTTTACCGCTTTTATCCACGTCTGCTGGAAAAGATCCTCCGCATCCTGCCGGTTGAAGGTCAACCTGAAGCAAAAGTTAAATAACTCGTTATTATATGCGTTAACAAGTGTACTCATCGCTTCAATATCCCCTTTTGTAAAGCGCTCAAATATTTCTTCGGGCAGTTGCACAGTTTCCCCTCCTATGCATTTAATAACGATTTTTGTCGGAAAAGGTTCATTTTTATACAAAAAAAATAAAAATTCGTATATATATACCCCGGTAAGCCACTCGCTAACATTGCTTAACTTAACCCAAAGGCATACAAGTCACCCCCCGTCAGGTGCCAAAACCGAAGGATCAAAGGTTTTAAAACATCGGCTTGCCCGCAGGCAGGCCAACGGGCGATACTGATAAACGGCTAACGATAAAAAACCGCTGGCAAACGTAAATTGTCAGCGGTCAGACTTAGCAGCGCCTCAAAGCCGCTTTTGCGGCTACAGCAGCTTGGCTGTCTCCGTGCCCACGCTGCCCGAACCTAATGTGATCACCACGTCGCCGGGCATGACGTGCTGCGTTAGATAGGTATTGATCTGCTCGAAGGTGGGGATGTATTCACAGGCCGAATGCGCGGAAATCGCTTCCACGAGGTCCCGCGCATGAATCTCTCCGCGGTCGATATCGCGCCCCGGGTAAATATCGGGTACGATCACCATGTCGGCATCCTTAAAGCACAGCGCGTATTTATCCTTGAGCGTTTTGGCGCGCGTGTAGCTGTTGCACTGAAAAACCGCCCAAAGCTTCTTGTGCGGATACTTCGCCGCGGCGTCGAGGCACGCGGCAATCTCAGCGGGGTGGTGCGCATAGTCGTGGATCACCTTGACGCCGTTTTTCTCGCCCATCAGTTCAAAGCGCCGCCCCGCGAGATGATAATGCGCGAGGGCGTCTGCGGTGCACTGCAAATCCGCACCGAAAATTTCATGTGCGACGGTGACCGCCGCAAGCGCGTTGCTCATGTTGTGTCGGCCGACGACGGAGAGCTTCACATGCGCGCTGCCATCCCGCGCCACGATATCGAACTCCGGGCAGCCATTGCCGTCAAATTTAATGTTCACCGCGGTATAATCGGCATTCTCAAAGCCGTAGGACACCGTGCGGCGTCCGCACTCCTTTGCGAGCCGCGCAGCCAATGGATCGTGTACGTTGAAAAAAAGCGCACCGTTATCCGGCAGCAGCTGCGCAAACTTTAAAAATGTACCGTATATCTCTTCAATGTTCTTATAATAATCCAAATGGTCGTCATCGATATTGTTGACAAGCTCGAACGTGGGCTTAAGCTCAAGGAAGCTGCCCACGTATTCGCACGCTTCGGTTAAAAACGCGGGGTAACTGCCCACCGCGACGCCGCCGCCTAAAAAATCCACCATGCCGCCGATGTGCGCCGTTAAATCCACGCCGCATTTGCGCAGCGCCAGCGCGGTCATTGACGTGATCGTCGTCTTGCCATGGCAGCCCGCGATGCCGATCACCGTACCATACTGGCGGCTGATTTGCCCTAAAAGCTCCGCTCGCGTGAGTACGGGCAGCCCCAGTTCCTTCGCGCGGTCGTATTCCGGGTTTCCCGGCTTAATTGCGGCGGAATATACCACAAGCGAGGCATCGCCTAAGTTTTGCGCGTTATGGCCGATGACGTAAGGTATGCCTTCCCGTTTCAGTTTTTCTGTGAATTTTGATTCATGAATGTCCGATCCCTGAGGCTGATAGCCTAAATCTTTGAGAATCACGGCGAGACCGCTCATGCTGCAGCCACCGATGCCGATAAAATGAACAACTCTGTCCTTATACCGCTGCAAACTCACCATAATATGTACGCTCCCCAATATGCCAAGCGTAAAAAACGCCCGTAACATGCATTATACTCTAAAGTATGATACAATGGCAACATAAAGGCGTTATTGTTTAATGATTGGTGAAAATCCTTAATAAAATATATCCCATGATGATGCGAGGTGAAACCGTGGACAAAGCGGACAGAAAAACCCGTCTCGCGGCAATCGCCGCCCTGCTGATCAAAAACCCCGGCCGATCCTATCCATTAAAGGTATTCTGCGATATGTTCGACGCTGCCAAATCCACGATGAGCGAAGACTTATCGATACTGCGCGGCGTGCTGCGGCAATACGGGCAAGGCGACATCGAAGTAACATTGGGCGCGGGCGGCGGCGTAAAATACGTACCGCTATTAAGCGCGGCGCAAAAAAGCAATGCGCTCCTCGATATCGCAGAGCGGCTTTCCGACCCGGCGCGCATACTGCCCGGGGGCTTTGTTTACACTGCCGATATATTTTCCAATACCAAATACTTAAATCCCATGGCTGAGGCACTTGCGGGCATGTATTATAAAACCAATCCCGACATCATCGTGACGGTGGAAACCAAGGGCGTTGCGCTCGCGCTGCTGATCGCGCACGCCATGGCAAAGCAGCTCGTGGTCGCGCGCCGCGACATCAAGATCACCGAAGGCTCCGTGGTTACGATCAACTACCTTTCGGGTAACTCCAGCCGCATGCGTACGATGTCGCTATCGCGCCGAGCGGTAAGCCCCGGGTTAAAAGCGCTGCTGATCGACGATTTCATCGCTGGCGGCGGCACGGTATACGCGCTCTGCGAGATGATGAAGGAGTTCTCCATTACCGTCGTGGGGTGCGGTGTCGCCATTGCGACTCGCCTGCCTGAAAAGAAGCAGGTGGAAAACTATAAAACGCTGTTCACGCTCGAAGAGGTGGATACCGCCGCGGGGCGTATCGTCATCCACCCGACGTAATCGCTATAGGCTATCCTCTATTTCAAGTATACTGTCTATACATTCCCTGAGCATGCCCAACTCGTACAGCGCTTTCGCGACCGTATATCGTTTGCGGAAATCCCCCGCGCACAACAGCGTCTTTTCGAGGCGCGCTTTGTCGATGCCCGCTTTTTTCGCGCTCGTTGGCACGCCAAAGCGTTCAAGAACCTGAATCACATCGCGGTAATCGGGTAGTATTTCGCAATTTTTATTGTATTGTCGGTGATAGGCTTGAAGCGCCTCAATGCGCCGCTGCTGCTCAGGCCACGTGATATACCAATCCGCGTTCACCTTCATCACGTCTTCACCCGCACCGGACGGATAGATATCCAAAAACCACTGCCGCCGCTGCGCGCGCGTCATGCGCTGCCGTTTGATTGCCGCGATATCGACCGCGGCCAGATCCGCGCTGCGCAGGTAATCGTGCATCAGCAGCGAATAAATAAGCCCGATACCCACGCCCACGCCGTGCGACGGGCAACTGCCGCCGTAGGCAAGCTGCGACATCTCCCAGAAATGTGACATGTTATGTTCACACGAGGCAACAGGGCGCGTATTGCCCACGATAAGCACGGTAAGCCCCGCGAGTATCAGCGACTCGATCAGGGCTTCACATCCTTTTATTGTGCGCTGCGCGATCTCCTCCACACTTTTGGAGCAGCGGTCCAGCGCCGTCAGCAGCAGCTGTTCGCATAGCGGGCAGAATATTTCTCCCGCCACCGCATGCCCCGTCTTCCAATCCACAAGCGCATTGTACTTGGCAAAAACATCGCCCACGCCCGCTGCCTGCATGGGCAGCGGCGCGGAGGCGAGCACTTTCGGATCGAACATTAAAAGCTTCGCGGCATTGCCGTATACGGATATTTTTGTTCCGCCGATCATCATTGAGGAGGTGATCGACGTATACCCGTCCATCGACGCAGCCGTACCAAACACCGCAAAAGGCTTACCGGTTATATATGCGCCGCGGCGCGTCAAATCGGTAACCACGCCCGAGCCGACTGACAACAGGAAATCCGCGTCCCCGGCCGCTTCGTATACGATATCCGCCATTTCGGGGGTTGGCTCAACATGCTTACCGGGCAAAATACACATGCGTACGTCAAAGCCCGTAGCGGTCAGTTTTTTTTGCACCGCGCCTGCCGCTGCGCCCATTGTATTGGCGTCGCAAACGATCAGCGTACGCTTTCCCAGCCTTGACGCGGCAATGCAATCCGCGCAACCGTCAATTAAGCCTTCGCGGATATATATGTCCATTTGCGGCATTACGTGGCTGTATTCGCAGCCGCAGCTTAGGTCCTCCAGCACCAGTTTTCCGTCTTTACGTATGATATTCAAAAAGCCAATCCTTTCCGTCCGGCAACCCGCACGCTGATTTCGGATACCATCATAATGCCTGCTAGCTGATATGTCAAAACAACGGCCGAAATTTTTGGCTAGTTTTGTCGAATCCGTGTATATAAAGCGCGAATGCTGTATAATGCAATAAAATATATTTATACTATTGATTCACAGCAGAATACCGGGGGTAGAGCGGGCACATGCAAAACCATGCAGACGATATCGTGAAGTCTGCCGGGAAATGTCCGGATATTATTACGAAAAAAAAGCATAAAATGTGCAATCCAAGCGCACCGGATTCAGTGGCCGATATACTGCCCGAAATCGGTTCCTTTGAAAACTCGCTTTATGAGGTGCTGAACTGTAGCTCCATCAATGCGGTAGCGATCTGGAATATCGACGAGGAACATGGTTTTACACTGAGCTACGCAAATCCGCCTTTTTTTACATTAATCGGTAACACAGGGGAAGAATCGATCGGTAAACCTATCCGCGAATTGGTTCCTCCTGATATATGCGGGATTCTCAGCAGGCATTTTGAAGAATGTGCGCAACAACGGCGGGAAGTTCATTTTGTTGCTGAAAAAAAAGAGTTGATATACGCGGTTCGCGTTCTTCCGCAGATCGAGAACGGCCGTATCGCCCGCATCGTAAACATTAACATCGATATATCGCAATATATCCATAAGCGGGATCGGCAAAGGGCTCAAGGCAGTAAACAGGAACCGCAAGACCCGCTTTCCGGCAACCTGCTGAAATTTGAATCGCTGATTGCCAAAGCGCTGCGGGAGTTTATGGATTGCGGTATTGCAGGCTTTGACAGATGCCTTTCTATATTTAACAGCAAACTCGGCGAAATGATGGGTGCAGACCAGTCCTTAATATGCCAACGACAAACCGCAAGCCTTTATGTCCATAAAGCATATTGGTCTCAGGATTCACAGCCGCAGTTCACCTGCCCGGAACACAGAAACAACATCTACAGCAGCCGCAGCAGCCTGCCGCGTATCAACCGGCTTACCGTCATCAGCGACACCGGCAGCAACAATACCCCCTGCTGCCAGGAACTGAAGCAGATGGGCATTCGCGCATTTCTGGCCGTACCCATCTGCAGGGATTCTCACGTTTATGGTTTGCTATGCTTCACATATTTAAACGAGCCTCACGTTTGGACAACGGATGAAATCGGTATGACGAAAATAGCCGCCGATACCATCATGAGCGCTTACCTGCGCCTGCGCCTTGAAAAAAGCCTCAGCGAAAACATCCGCGTGCTCACGGAATACGACGAATCGCTTCAGGATCTGCTTGAGCAGAAGGAAATGCTGGCTGAAGTGTCGCGGAACTTTTTATGGGCGGGAGCACATCATTTTAACGAGTGTGCAAACAGGTCGCTTAAGAATATCGGCTGTCTGCTGGACGCTGATGGAATACGTATGATATTCCGTACTGCGGACGGAGGCTTGGAGGCTTTTGAATGGCAGGAGGACGGATTGCCCTGCCGCCTCGGCAAGGAATACGGGAACCTGAACGCAACTGTTTTAAGCGCCGCCGAAGCGCTGAGCGCGCCTGCCGCTATCGACGATACGACTGCACCGACATGCATGCCCGAGCTTGCCAAAGCCGGTGGCGAAGAGGGGCTGCGCTCGCTGCTCATCGTGCCGGCACGCCATCCGGACGGCGTCATCGGTGCTTTCATTTGCTATAAAGCAATCGGTTATAAACAATGGACTCATTTGGATATCGCATCCGCCAAGGCTTTTACAGAAATATTCCTCAACGCATACCGGCTAAGGCAAAACGGGAAAACCCGATCCCCGGATAGCGCTTAGAATTCGTGCTTGCGGCTGCGCATAAAAAGCTTATTGAAACACTCTGTGGGCGTGCGCCCTTCAAACAGCATATCGTAAACCGCGTGCGCGATAGGCATATCCACATCGAGTTTCTTTGAAAGCTTTACCAGCGCGCGCGTCGTGTATACGCCCTCCGCGAGCCTGTCCAGCTGTTTTCCCTGTATAAACAGCTCGCCGTACAGCCGGTTATGGCTGTACGGTGAGAATAGCGTCGCCTCGTAATCGCCCAGATGGCACAGCCCGTACACGCTTCGCTCGTTGCCGCCCAGCGCCGCAATCAGCCGCGACACCTCGCGCGTGCCGCGCGCCATCAGCGCGCCCTTGAGGCTTCGCATATGGATGCCGTCGAGCAGCCCCGCCGCGATGCCCACCACGTTTTTCGCCGCCGCGCCAATTTCGTTGCCTATGATATCGGTGCCAAAATAAAAACGGATCAGCTTTGAAGAAAACTTATCGCATAAAGACCTGACGAGCTTTGGGTTTTCCGAATCGATCACCATGCACCCCGGTATCCCCGCAATGAAATCCTGCACGTGTCCCGGCCCCAGCCACACCGCGATGCGCGAAGCGTCCCCAATCGTCTCTTTTGCGACGATGCTTAAGCGTTTACCGGTATCCTGTTCCAGCCCTTTGATACACAGTACTATGGGTTTTTCCGATATGCCGCAAACGGAAAGCTTGCCAAGCAGCTCCCGCAATCCCTGCGCATCGACTGATACCAGTATCACTTTCGCATACGCCGCCGCCGCCGCAAGATCGTCCGTCAGCGCCACGCTCTTAGGCAGTGTGAGGTATTCATTGGTATGCTGTTCCTTAAGACGCTTGAGATTCTGTGAGCTTTCCCGCCCCCACAACATCACGCCAAACCCGCACCGATCCAAATACCATGCCAAAAATGTGCCCCATCGGCCGCATCCCAGCACCGAAATCTTCATGCATACGCCTCCTTGCCGGATAAATACCTATCAGCCGCGGTTTGCCTTGCCGCTGATGCTTTTAATATCGATTTTTACAATCGTGACAGCCGCCAGATATTTTTCTATCGTTTCACCGTAATCCGGCGATGACGGGGCCAGCGCTTTGCAAAGCTGCACAAGGCGCAGCCGCTTTTCATCGTCCCCTTCTATGATGGATGCAAGCCCTTCTACAATCACGCTCTCATACATCGTCGAAAAGTTCACTTGGTCAATATACGACCTGCCCACCACCGCAAATGAAACGCGGCTGTCGACAAGTATGCAATCGTTCTTAAGACCCGTCTTTGCGCAATGGAAATAAAGTGCGCCGTCTTCCTCGCAATAGAAGTAGTTAATCGGCACACCATAGGGCGCGCCGTTTTTCCTCACGGCGGACAGCACGCCGAACGTCCCCTTTTTCAGAATTTCCTTCGCTTCATTCTCGGCAATACGCCTCTCCGGCCTGTTCATATTTTTCTTGCCTTTCAATAATAATTATAAAAAAACGCACCGTTGCCGGTGCGTTTCCGGTAGTATCAGTCGTTATTGCTGTTAAGCCGGTCGTAATAGTATGTAATCTTCGCTTCGGAGAGCCATTGTTTCGTCAGTTCGTCATACTTGGCCGCTCTCGCATCATCCAGCATTCCGGCCTTGATGCTTTCCTTGATATTTTCAAACGGTACCGGGCCCGCTTCATATAACTTGATGCTCTGCAGCACATGGATGCCCATATAAGATTCAACCGGCTTGGAAACAGCGCTGATATTAAAAAGCGTGAGCGCCGCATCGCAGAACGGCTTTACGTATGCCTTGGTATTCTTCTCTACGAGATAACCGCAGGTCGCGGTCGGTTCGGTTGTCATACCCGGGTCCTCCCCCATTTCCGCGATAAGATCATCAATGCTTTCACCTGCCAGCAAGCGCTGATATGCTTCATCCGCTTTCGGTTTCAGCTCGTCGTACATGGGCTTCAGCAGCTCAAAAGCCAAATCTTCTTTACCGTTCTCATAAAGCGCTTTGGCTTCGTCCACGAGCTCCGCGTCGTCAAATTTAAAGAACACCTGCTTGACCGCGACGGTATCCGCGGGCACATAGGTGATAATGTTTTTTTCCTGCACATACGATTCGAACGCAGACGCAGATACATCAGTCGCTTCTTTTTGCTGCTGCTGCATGGAGTTATACCATGCCAGCGCATCTTCATCCGACACCGCAGCTTGTTCGTCGATCCAGTTCCCCACCTTGGTTACGATATCGTCATCGTTAAGCTGCTGGTAATACTCATCAATCGTGCCGTTTGTATCGATAAACGCCTGATACTGCTCGTCCACCTTAGCTTGCTGCGCCGCATCCAAAGACGGCATCGGTGTGGGTTCAGGAGTCGCGGACGGCGCAGGCGCAGATGTTGCCGCCGCTTCCGCCGTGGGCGTAGCAAGCACATCCCCGATAATGCTGTCCTTCTGGCTCTGGTAGTATTTCTCGGCCTCCGCACGGTTATCCGCCATCTCCTCCTCGGTCAGCGAGATGCCAAGCTCCGGTGCCTTTTTGAGCATCACCCTGCTTAGTACAAGGCTTTGAAGCAGCGATGTGCGCTGCTCTTGGTACAACGATTTAAGCGTCTGTGCGTCCACGCTGTCTATCGACTGGCCGTTGTAGTACAACGACATCTCGACGTAATACTTCACGAAGCTTTCATCTACCTGATTCTTATATATGTTTTCGCCGTTCACGGTGGCGACCACTTGTTTTGCAACCCTGTCCTTGTTAATGCTTACAAGTGTGCAGCCGGATAGCAACAGCCCGCAAACAAGCATCAGCGCAATGAATTTAAATTTTCTCATCGGTCTTATCTTCCTCCCAACAGCCCCATTTTTGGCTTTATCCGGTCTATTATACTTGATGCGAAGAAAGTTTGCAACGCCTGATGTCGTTGAGAAAACGCAGCAATTCGTCCACCGCACCATTCGAAGTTTTCAGCACGATATACGGCGGCGTAGCCGCTTTAAGCTGCGCCGCATCCTTATATTCCGCAAGCACATTTAATAATTTATTGACATCCGGACCGCGCTCCGCGCTGTATTTTAACGCATAGACTTTTCCGCTGCGCGTCACCGAAG
Source organism: uncultured Christensenellaceae bacterium (assembly GCA_964561895.1). GTDB lineage: Bacteria > Bacillota > Clostridia > Christensenellales > SZUA-584 > JAEWCC01. The sequence goes on from CAZLRM010000008.1 coordinate 11,678, forward strand.
AAAGCCCCGCCCGCGCAGCAAAACCTTTGATCAGCGATATCATGATGAGGTTCTCCACCGCTTTGGGCAGATCACCGAAGCGGTCGCAAAGCTCCTCGCGCACGCGCTTCGCGCTCTGCATCCCGTCCACAGCGGCAATCTTTTTATATGCCTCGATACGCAGCATCTCGTCCGCGATATACTCAACCGGCACATGCGCCGAAACTCTGATTTCCACCGAAGTATCCGCAGTGCGCGGTACGCTTTTTCCGCGCAGCTCCGCTACAGCCTCGCGCATGAGACGGCAGTACATATCATAGCCCACCGCAGCCATCTGGCCGGACTGCTCCGGGCCCAGCATGTTGCCCGCGCCGCGTATCTCAAGATCCCTCATCGCGATTTTAAAGCCCGCGCCAAGCTCCGTAAACTCGGCGATGGTTTGCAGGCGGCGCTCCGCGTCTATCGTCATACGCACGCCCGGTACATAGGTTAAGTAAGCAAAAGACGTCTTCGTGGAGCGCCCGATGCGCCCTTTGAGCTGGTATAGCTGTGCGAGGCCGAATTTATCCGCCTCGTAGATGATCAGCGTATTGACGCTCGGGATATCGATGCCCGATTCGATGATCGTCGTGCAGAGCAGCACGTCGAACTCGCCCGCCAGATAGGCAACCATCACGCGCTCCATCGCGTCCTCGCCCATGCGGCCGTGCGCCGCCGCGACACGCGCTTCGGGTACAAAGCGCTTTAAGTCCCCGGCAAGCTTATCCATCTGGCCGATCTGCCTGCATACGAAATATACCTGCCCGCCGCGCTCAATCTCCTTCATCACCGCGTCGCGTACAAGCTTGCCCGAATACTCCATTACATAGCTCTCGGGTGCTTTGCGCTCCTCGGGCGGCGTATCGATCGTGCTCATGTCACGGATACCCGTTAGCGACATCTGCAACGTGCGCGGTATGGGCGTCGCGGAGAGTGTGAGCACGTCCACCGTGCGCTTTAAATCCTTGATGCGTTCCTTGTGCGAAACGCCGAAGCGCTGCTCCTCGTCGATCACGAGCAGCCCCAGATCCTTGAAAACAACGTCCTTGGAGAGCAGCCGGTGCGTGCCGATTACAAGATCGACCGTGCCTTCCTTTAAGCCCTCCAGCGTTGTTTGCTGTTCCGAAGGCGAAACAAACCGCGACATCTGCGCGATGTTCACAGCGAAATCGCCGAAGCGCTCCTGAAACGTGTGGAAGTGCTGCCGCGCGAGCAATGTCGTCGGCACAAGAACCGCGCACTGCCGGCCTTCCATCACCGCCTTGAAGCACGCGCGCATCGCAACCTCCGTTTTACCGTAACCCACGTCGCCCAGCAGCAGCCGGTCCATCACCTTGTCTGAGCGCATGTCCTGCTTAATCTCTTCAATGCTGCGAAGCTGCCCGTCGGTCTCTTCATACGGGAAGCCCTCCTCAAACTGCTTTTGCCATACGGTATCCTCGCCGTAAGCAAAGCCGCATCCGGCGGTGCGTTCGCTGTAGATCGATATCAGGTCTTCCGCCAGTTCCTTGACGGCGCTCTTCACGCGCGCCTTGGTCTGGCTCCACTCCTTGCCGCCCAGTTTGGATAGGCGCTCGTTTTCGCCTCCGATGTACTTCTGCACGCGATCGATCTGGTCGGTGGGAATAAACAGCTTGTCTCCGTCGCGGTATTCCAGCTCCATGTAGTCGCGCGATATACCCTGCACCTCACGCTTCACAAGCCCTAAAAAGCGCCCCTTGCCGTGTATATCGTGGATGATGATATCGCCCGTTTTCAGGTCGGTGAATATATCGAGGCGGCTCGCGGCAGAAACGCGCCTGCGTTTCTTCGCAAAACCGTATATCTCATGTTCGCCGAGGAAATATGTTTTATGCTCGGTCAATTCAAAACCTGAAGGCAGCTTGTCGGCGTATGTGCCCGCCTCACCGCGGTTCAGGTTTCGCCCGTCCGCTATGTACGGTACGGAGATATTGCGGTTTGTGAGCAAAGGCGAAAGCTTCTCGGCGCGCTGTGTACTGCCGCACATGAGGTACACACTCCATCCGTTTTTTACGCGTGCCTCCACATCCTCAAAAAGCAGTTCGAGCTTTTTATTGTAAGAAAGCGCGCCCCGCGTTTTAAAGCCGGTCTCGCTCTTTGCGGAAAGCTCCGCCGAGCGGCTGATGACGCACAGTTCCAAAATATCGCGTCCGCGCATCAGCTGCCGCATCGGCGGCAGATACAGCCCTTTCTGATCCTCTATGCCCTCTCCATCGGCAATCAGCGCATCCAACGTCTTATCGAACGCCTCCGCGCGCTCATCCTCCGCCTCGCGGATCCTTCTGTACTCGTCCAATACGATAACCGCGTTCGGCAGGTAATCCAGCAGGCCGGAACTGCAGCAGGCATAAGCGTAGCTTTCGATATCCTCAAAATACCGATGCCGGATGATCTGCTCCGCATAGTTCTCAAACTGCCGCTTCAGTTCCGCGCTATCCGGCGTCAGCGATGTAAAGTACGCCGCGCTTTTCTGTGCCGCCTCTTGGCCTAAAATGATCTCCACCGCGGGCGGCAGTACAACATCCGCCTTCTTATGACGGCTGCGCCGCTGCGTGCCGGGATCAAATTCCGCGATGCTCTCCACCACGTCGTCAAAGAAATCGATGCGGTACGGCGCAGCAACACCGGGACAGAATACGTCGAACACCTCGCCGCGCCTCGCGGCTTGCCCCGCGGCCTCCACCACCGCCGCACGCTCGTAACCCGCCAGCACGAGCCGCTCCATCAGCGCCTCGGGCGGCGCGACATCGCCTTCGCGCAGCGAAATATGCGCCTGCTTAAAATCCTCTGCCTGCGGCAGCCTTGCGGCAAGCGCTTCCGCGCTTGCGTAAACGACATTCGCCTCACCCCGTGCGAGCTTCGATATCGCGTCGATGCGGCGGAACATCTTCCCACGGCTACGTGCAACCGATGCACGCAATTGCAGTGCACGTTTGGGCAAACACACCGCCTGCGCGTCCGCTTCGGCTAAGCTCGCCGCGTCCTCGTCCGAGGCGCACACGACGATAGCCGGGCGATGGGTATGCGATGCCAGCGCAGAAGCGAGGTGCGGCTTCGCGCTGTCGGCAACGCCAAAAATCGAGCAGGGAAGCTTCCCTGCCCGTATATTCTCCATCAGTGCCGCAAACTCTTCGAGCTTTGCGATATGTCCGGCAATGCGCGTCATCAATTGAAGCGGTTCTGCGCTTCTAATACACCTTCCTTCAATATGGTTTCCACCGCGACGGCGGCTTTCGTCAGCGTGTCAAATGCGGTTCTAATATCCTTATGTTCCCCTAAAACGTGATCGATGATGTCTCCCTCCGGTTTGCCGATACCCACGCGTACGCGCAGAAATTCGTCCGTGTTCAGGTGGTATATCACGCTGCGCATGCCGTTATGCGTACCCGCGCTGCCGCGCGATTTGATGCGCACCTGGCCTTCCTTCAAATCCACGTCGTCACAGACAAGTATCAGCTGCTCCCCGCCCGCACCCAGCGCTTCGCATAACTGCCGTACGCTCTGGCCGGAGTTGTTCATGTACGTCTGCGGCATCACGAGCAATACGCGCTTCCCCTCGATTTGTCCCTTCCCAAGCGCCGCCTCGAACTTGTGGATGCGAACAGGAATACCGTGGCGCTGCGAGAGTATTGAAACCACATCAAAGCCCGCGTTGTGGCGCGTGTGCGCGTACTTGCCGCCCGGATTCCCAAGGCCGATGATATAGTATTCGCTTTTCAGTTCGGCAGCAGCCCTTTTTTTAAATCCGCCCGCACCGAACAGTCTCCCTTTTGGCATTGTTCGCTCCAATACCGTCCAGCGCCACGCTTTGCGTGCCGCAGGATTATTGTTCATATTGATGAATCCCCCTGAAGGGGTAATCGCGAAGGGGTCTGCCTCGCGCGGCCTTACGCCGGAGGCAGGCCTTTTACAAAGCCCAGCAGCGCCGCGTAATCTCCCTTGGCGCATTCCGGTGCCTGAGCAATATCCCCGATCAGGTGGTCCGTCAACAAAAAGCCCTTGAATCCCAGCGTTACGGCGCACATGTCCTCGTTCACGTCGTTGCCCACGATATAGCATTCCTGCGCGTTAAGCCCCGTCTTTTTTAGTATCTCACGGAAATAACCAAGGTTCGGCTTGCAGAAACTCGAGTTGTCGTAATATGAAATATACTCAAAATCATTTGGGCTAAGCCCCGCCCATTTCACACGCTGATCCGTCGCGATATCGGGAAACATCGGATTCGTGGATAGTATGAGCCGATACCCCTTACTTTTAAGCGTACGTATCACTTCCGCCGCGCGCGGATCGCATTTCGCGCTTTCGCGGATGCGCCTGTAACCGCCATTGTAAAAGCCCTCCATCAGCGCAAGCAGGTTGTCGCTGCCGATGTCCGAAAGCCGATCGATCATACTGAAAAATACGTCGGCGTTCGTCGCGCGCCCATCGTTGGCGATCATCGCGTATACGGCCTTTTGAAATATCTCATGGCCGCTGTGCGCGTGAATGCGGCGCATGATGCCCATATCGTGAATCGCCTCGTAGTACTGCCGGATGAACATGTCCATGTCGAGCGGAAGCAGTGTGCCGTCCAGATCAAAAAATACAGCCTTTCTCACTCTTCCCTCCGTTTTTTCGCCCAACCGGGCTTTACGGTCTGGCGCGCGCGCGCGATGCAAAGCGCATCGGATTCCACATCCTCCGTTACGGTGGAACCCGCGGCGATATACGCGCCGTCCCCCACGGTGACGGGCGCGATGAGGTTTGTGTTGCAACCCACAAATACGCCCTTGCCTATTACGGTACGGTATTTCTTATTGCCGTCGTAGTTCACAAACACCGTGCCGCAGCCGATGTTACTCTTTTCCCCGACCTCGCCGTCGCCAATATAGGTGAGATGCGAAACCTTTGCGCCGTCCTTGATCTGCGCGTTCTTCACTTCCACAAAGTCGCCCACGCGGCAGCCATTTCCCACTTCGCTGTGCGGGCGAAGGTATGCATACGGACCTATGGTGGAACGCTCGCCCACTTTGGAATCCAGCACCACGGAATTCTGCACCGTCGTACCGCGCCCGATACGGCTGTTTTGTATGCGGCTGCCGGGGTACAGCACCGCTTCCTCGTCGATCACCGTGTCACCCTCCAGCGTAACGCCCGGATAAATCACCGCGTCGCGCTTAACTTTCACGTCTGCGTCAATGTAGGTTGCATCCGGATCAATGATCGTGACGCCCGATTCCATCAGCGCTTTGTTGATACGCCCGCGCAGCGCCTTGGATGCCGCTGCAAGCTGCGCCCTGTCGTTAACGCCAAATGCTTCGCTGGCGTCCGCGCAGATTACCGCCTGCGCGCCATAGCCCTTTTCCGCAATATATTCCACGCAATCGGTCAGATAATATTCGCCCTGATCGTTATGATTGCTCAAAGCGCCAAGCGCCTCCAGCAGCGCGGGGATATGGAAGCAGTACACCGAGGTATTGATCTCGCGTATTTCCCGTTGCTGCTGTGTCGCGTCGCGGTGCTCCACGATGCGCTTGATGCCGCCGCCCTCACGAATTATCCGCCCGTAGCCTGCAGGGTCGTCCATCATGGCCGAAAGCACGCATACGCCCAGCTTGTTTTCCCGCGCGACATCGACGATTTCTTTCAGCGTTTCTGTACGCAGCAAAGGCATATCGCCCGCCGTAACCAGAGCGTAACCGTTCCCGGTCAGATATTTCTTCGCAGCCATCACGGCATGGCCGGTGCCCAGCTGCTTTTCCTGCACCGCATACGCCGCGTTTTCCCCGAAATATTCTTTGATCTGTTCCGCGCCCACGCCAACCACAAGCACGGGCTTTGCTCCTGTCGCGGCACGCGCCGCTTCCGTTACCCACTGCGCAAGCGGCTTACCCGCCGCCTTATGCAACACCTTGGGCAGCGCAGATTTCATACGCTTGCCTTCGCCCGCGGCAAGTATGATCGGTAAACAATCTATATCCATTGCTCCACTCCCGTCAGCTAGATTCAATATTTATCAGTACACAGGCTGTGCATACGCGCAAGCCATATCAATATTAGTTTATTATTCGGAGCGTGTCAATGCATCCCAAGCAGCCTTACAGTATTGAATTGCATTTAGTAATACTATATGATATATTCTCAAACGGGAATGAAGTTCTCCCTGCGCCAAAGGCCGAACCGCTCTTTAGCTGATGACTTCTGCGACTCTATTTTTTCGCGGAAAGCGTCGGCTTTTTCGCATCAAGGAGGAATTAATATATCTATCATATTTGTGGGGTTGGGCGGCTTTGCAGGGGCGTGCATACGATACCTGATCAATAAGGGAGCCGCAGCGCTGCTGCCGCATTTTCCGTACGGCACTCTTATTTCCAACATACTTGCAGGCCTTTTAATCGGTTTCATCATCGGCATAGAACGAGAAACTGCAACGTTGCCTGAAAAAACGAAGCTGTTTTTAACCACCGGGCTTTTAGGCGGTCTTTCCACCTTCTCCGCGTTCAGTCTGGAAACTGTAAACATGCTCGAAAGAAACGCGTACCTGCTTGCGGGGCTTAATACGCTGCTCAACGTAGGGATCAGTATATTATGCGTTTTCGCCGGCCTTGCGTTGGCTAAAGCGGTAAAAGCATAACCGGCACAAAAAAACGCCCTGCCAGCCGGTTCAACCAACAGCAGGGCGTTTTGCGTTCGTATTATTTCGGCTCACCGAAGGAGAGGCCGATGTCGCGCCCGATTTCCAAAAGCTTGGAATCGAGCGGTATCGTCTTGGTCTTGCCCGCCACGTCCTTCATAAGGTTGGATGTGATCTTTCCGTCCACGACTGCGACCGTATGGCCGAATTCCTTGTTCTGAATCAGCTTGGCGGCATACACGCCCATCTGCGTTGCAAGCAGTCTGTCGTACGGGCAGGGCGGCCCGCCGCGCTGATAGTGCCCCGGCACCACGACGCGCGTCTCGATGTCGATCACCGCCGACAGCTCGTCAGCCAGCTTATAGCCTATGGAATAATGCTTGCCTTTGAGTATCATATCCTCGGCGTCGGACACGCTGCGCGCGCCCTCGGCAATCGCAATGATCGAATACGGCTTGCCGCTCTCGTAACGCTCGTAGATCGCGTCAGCCACCGATGTGATGCTGTACGGTATCTCGGGCAGCAGTATCACATCCGCGCCCCCCGCTATGCCCGCGGAGAGCGTCAACCAGCCTGCGGTGTTGCCCATGAGTTCGATGATCATCACGCGCGAGTGCGACTGCGCGGTGGTATGCACGCGGTCAATCACGTCAGTCGCGATATCGACCGCACTCTGGTACCCGAACGTCACCTCCGTACCGTATATATCATTGTCTATCGTTTTGGGCAACCCGATGATATTGAGCCCGTGCTCAGCCAAAATACCTGCTGCCGCGTGAGTGCCGTTGCCGCCCAGAGTCACGAGGCAATCCAGCTCCATTTTTTCATAGTTTTTGGCCATCATGCGGAACATATCGAGATATTTCCCGGTATTCTGATGACCGGGCGTACCGCTTCCACGCGAGGTGCGCAATATTGTACCGCCCAGCGTGAGTATGCCCGAGAACTCCTCCTGCTCCATCACGCGGTAATTTCCGTTGATCAGGCCGTCGAAGCCCCCCATGACGCCCACGATCACCGCGTCTTCAAAAATCTGATACGAAGCCTTGGCAACGCCTCGTATTGCTGCGTTAAGCCCGGGGCAGTCTCCGCCGCTCGTGAGTATTCCGATGCGCATCATGCACCTCCGTAACCATATTGGGTTTTTCTTATTTGAGTATACAATAATCATACCCGCCTTTCAACGGAGCAAAACCGTTCTCGGGAAATAAAAGGGCGGGATATCGTAACCTCCCGCCCCTGAGCCTTGACATTAATATATCCGCTGTTAATCTGACTTCAAACACAAAAGATTAATATGAAGGCTGCAGCGTGGCGGCATCCGCCGCCCAGATGATCTCATCTTTCACGTAGCAATACTTTTCAACCGCACCGCCGGCTTCAATCGTCTGGATCACTTGCGCTACGCACGGCCCGCAAAGCGGACTGCACTCGATATCCGCGTCGATCTTTCCGGCGATCATCTCTTCAAACGCAGCAGCGCCCGCGTCATACGAGATCAATATGATGTCCCCATATGGCCCGCAGGTCTTATTTTTCGCCTCGATTGCGTCAATCGCGCCGAACGCCATATTATCGCTCTCGGCAATCACCACATCGATATCCGAATAAACATTCAGGAAGTCTTCCATTACCATCTTGCCGCCATCGGTTGTAAAATCGCCCGGCTGGCTGTCAAGTATCACCCAGTTGGAATGTACACCAGCCTTTTCCGTAAAGCCGTTCGTGCGTCCGGCCTGCACATCGCTGCCAATCCAACCTTGAATCGTCACAATGTTGACTTTGTCCGTAGCCGAGTAGCCGTGGTTTTTCAGGCACTGCTCCAAGGCATCGGCGCACGTACATCCTTGCTGATAATAATTGTTTCCCACTGTGGTAATATAGAGGCTGTCATCCCATGTGTCGATCATATGATCGATAAGGATCACAGGAATACCCGCCTCCTTTGCCTCTGTCAGAACAGTATCCCAACCTGTTGAACTGATAGGATTCAGCAGTATATAATCAACGCCTTCCGCTATGAAAGTGCTGACGGCGGTCATTTGAGCCGCCGAATCGTTATCCGCATCTGCTATTTCAAGCTCGTATCCCGATCCGCTGAACGCCGCCTCAATCGACCTTGTTTGCGCCGCGCGCCAGTCGGACTCATGACCAACCTGCGCAAACCCGACACGAATCCGCTCGGAATACGCGGCTTCTTCTGTCACCGCAGGCGCAGCCTCTGTAACGCTCACCTCGGGGGCGTCATAACCCCCCAGTCCCGATGGATTTATCAGGTCCGACATGTCCTGTACATTCGCGCCCTTGGTATCCACATCAAAGCGCTTATCGTCCTCCACCTTATCTTCCGGCATGCCAAACGTGACGGTGCCTTCGTATTCGATCATGTAGCTGCTGCCGTTGTTGTCCGTAACCGTCACGGACCCTTTCACCTCGTCGCCGTCCCATTCTTCCAAACCTTTGAAAGAATATGCCCCGGCAGAAGCCCCGCCGTATGACGAGCTCAGCTCTCCCTCATACTCCACCTCGTCCCCGTCCTTTACGGTATCTATCGTACCTTTAATCTCCTGCCCCGCCGTCGTTATGTTAAAGCTGATCTCCCGTCCGTCGCCGGTATCCTCGTAGCCAAACTGCAAATTGAACGCGCCGTATTCCGTTTTGTCGTCAAAATCCACTTCAAGGCTTACCGGCATTTCACCCTCGTATCCCACCGTTACGGCAAGGTCAAAATCCTCTTCTTTCATGTTTTCGATCGCGTCCTCGATATCCAAATCCAGGTCTTTCATCGCGTCGCTTAAGTCGTCATCCTTTTTGGCTCTTTCGTCCAGCGCCTTTAGCATATCGGTCATATCGTCCGGGGTCAGCGTCAGCGTGGTTTTGTCTTTGCCCTTTTTGAAGCAGTCTTTGCCGATATTGTCCACCATCGCTTCTATCACTAACGTATATTTATCGGCGTCTCCGGTGAGGCCTTTAACGAGTGCCGTCGCCCGTTTTTTCAGCGGCATCGGCTCAGACATATCCTCGTCCGTGTCAAACCGGTAGCCGCTCACTTCGCCCGCGCCGCTCACGTAGAAGGTATCATCGTCAAGCAGCAGCACTATTTCCTGCCCCATCGTCTCGGCCAGCATCCCCAGCTTTTCCTCATCGTATGTGGCAGACGCCTTTATTTCCACGGGAAACCCGGATACCTCGGCGCGAAGCTTCATATCGATATCGAACGGCTCGCCCATCAGACGTTTCGTATCGACGCCGCCCATGCCCGAAAACGCGTTCGAAAATACCTCCGCGCCGTCATTGAAAAACTCCGCCTGCAGCGTGCTGCCGGCCAGTACGCCATCCCTGCTGCCATCGGCGGTTTTGGGACCGCCCGGAAACACCACGAAAATCAGCACCAGCGCAATGGCGACGAGCAGCACCGCACCGCCCGCGATAAACCAAACTGCTTTAGACTTTGCTTTCTTGGGCGGCTGCCCGTATGGCTGTTGACCATACGGCTGACCGTATGGCGACAGCCCGTATGGCGGCTGGCCGTACTGCTGCTGCGAAGTCTGCGCTTCGCTTTGCATCCTTGCCCCGCATACACTGCAAAATACGGAGCCTTCCGGGTTATCCGCGCCGCAACTGGTACAATACATACTTTGCCTCCAGAAATTAATTATTGAACATCACTGATATTATCTTTATTCTACAATATTTATCGTATTTTTTCCATATATTTAATACCGCGCGTACAAATAATTCACGCTGTATCCGATATTTATTCTCACAGCGTTGTTTTCAGGGCAAATATGTTATATCCCTGAATACATACGGTATTTATCATGAAAACTACCCGTATTGTGTCACATTTCTTCCGATGTGTTCATAAGTTATCACATACAGACGAATCACACCTGAAATATTGATAAACAATGGGAGGTAAAAATATGTCTTGTTACTATCGCAGTGGTTGGAGCTGGGATAACTCACCCTGGACGAGGCAGAGTCAGGAACAGGAACAGGCACAAGCTCAGGCTCAGGCTCAGAAGGCCGAAGCAGAAGCTGAACTGAAATCGAAAGCGATTTTCAAGGAAATCGGCAACGTTCATATCGACATCGACAATGAAAACATTCTGGTTGCCGTCCTTGTGGTGGTTGCTGTTCTGACCGGTGCGCTGGACGCCCCGGCTGTACAGTCGCTGCTTGACAGGTTTGTCGGCGCAGGCGCTGCTGCCCGTTGAACACCATAGATACCCAAATATACAAGTCCTTCTGATGGCTGCCCCCGGGCAGCCTTTTTTTGCTTTACCCTATTTTTTTGGAGAAATGCTGATAGTCCGGCTCGTTCCATTCGCCGCCCCAAGACCATCCGTTTTGAGCAAACAGCTTGTAGCACAGGTCATCATGTCCGATCATACCGGGAAGTCCAAGCGTCCTGTCCGCATACATAGCGGCACTTTCGGGCGCAATACGATCCCCGTCAAAATACGGGTTATAAAGCGGATTGATATCGATCGCCGCGCCATAGCTGTGCTGCGACAGATTCTTTGAGCCCGTAACCTTTCGGTAACAGAAGGCGGACGTGTTGTTGGCCTCCATCGAAAGCGTGTCGTCCCCCGGTTGTCCAAAATCGTCCACGAGCCGGACAGAGGTGAACGGATACTTCTCCTGATAAAGCTTATAGAAAATCTTCGTTACTTCCTTCGCGTAGCGTTTATTGACGATGATCTCTCCGTCGTCGTGAGAGTCCCCTTCAAAGTCGTAATAACACAGCCGAATGTAACGCAGATCGCTGTAGTGAATCTTCGCGCCGGAATCATCTGCAGGATAGCTGACCCCCGTAATACGGTCCTTGATCTTATCATTGAGCTCGATATAATAAAACCCCTCGGCTATCGTGACGCGTCCGTCGTCCGGCTCAGGCGTCGCCGCAGGCGTCACGGCAGGCGCCACGGTTGCCTCAGCCGTCGGCTCAATATCGGGCGCGGTGGTCGCAATCGGCGCAGGGGCAGGCGTGGCGGCCGGTGTACCCGCCGATTCCGTCGACACAGCTAAAGACACCGCCGCGGTTTCCGCCGGCGCTGCCTTCTGTCCGCCCGAGCATCCGGCAAAAATACACAGTAACGCAAATATCATGATTAAGCTTCCTGCCTTGTATGCTTGTTTCATCCCTGTCCCCGCATCTTTTTTGTTGATTATACCACATCAGCGGTACTGCATAAAGCTGCGTGATACTTTGCGGCGTTTCTGCCGCATATCATTATCTGATGAAAAGAAATTTTTTTGCCAATACGATGATGCTTACGCTCACCGTACAGCTGCTGCGGATCGTCGGTATATTCTTCACCGCCTACTTAACGCGTAAAATCGGCGCGGAAGGGGTCGGGTTGTATCAGCTCATACTTTCGGTATATTTTCTTGCCGCCACGCTGGCTTCATCGGGCATAGGCACGACCGTAGCCCGCCTCGTCGCGGAATCTCTGGGAAAAAGCGGAGGCAAGTCTATATCCGACGTGCTGCGCAAAGCAACAACGGCAAGCGCGATGCTGGGTATCGCTGTGGGCGCGGCGATATTCCTGCTCGCGGAGTTTATCGGCACCTCCTTGCTCGGCGATATCCGCGCGGTTCCCGCGATCCGCATGCTCGCGGCGGGCATGCCTTTCATCGCGATGTCGTCCTGCCTGCAAGGCTACTTCTACGGCGTGCGTAAAACGCTCGCACCCTCAAGCGAAATGATATTCGAGCAGCTGCTACGCATACTGCTCATCATGGCGGTGCTTGATATATTCATACCCAAGGGGCTCTCTTCTTCGTGCTTTGCGGTTATACTCTGCTGTATGATCTCCGAAACGCTGTCATGCGCATTTGCTTTCGTTCTCTATATCGCCGAGATTCGCAGGTCGGCGCTGCGCGTCACGCGCGAAGCGGGCATCACAAAAAAAATGGCGCACATCGCGCTGCCGCTCGCGCTGAGCGGATACTTACGCTCCGCGCTCAAGACGGCGGAAAACGTGCTTATCCCCTCCGGCCTCCGAAGCTTCGGCGCTTCGGAGGGCGAGGCGCTGTCGCAGTACGCGCGCATCGGCATGGCGTCGCCCGTGCTGTTCTTCCCCTCGGGCGTGCTGGGCTCGGCAGCCACGCTGCTGATGCCCGAAATATCCGAGGCGCGCACGGCAAAGAACGAGAGCAAGGTCAAGCGCATATTCTCGCGCACGTTTCAGCTTACCGTACTTTTTTCTCTGCTTTTCGGCACGATGTTCATGGTATGTGGGAGCGACCTCGGCTTTCTGATATACGGCTGTGCGGAAGCAGGGACGCTCATTGCGGCATTGGCGCCTCTCGTGCCGCTCATGTACCTCGACTTCGTCGTAGACGCGCTGATGACCGGCCTCGGGCAACAGATGAAGACGCTGCGCGTCAATACGTTCGATTACGCGATCCGTATCGGCCTCATACTGCTGCTGATTCCCAAATACGGTTTTGCCGCGTACGTTTGCATACTCTATTTCAGCACGTTTTTCAACGCCGTTTTGAGCGTCCGCAACCTGCTCATCGCGAGCGGTGCGCGCATTCACTACGCGGAATGGGTTGTAAAGCCATTGCTCTCCGCCGCCGGAGCGGGCGGGGCAGCCGTGCTATACCGCAAGATGCTCCCGCCCGGCGACGGGATACTCGGCGTAACATTGCAGATCATCTTCATCACCGCCGCGTATATTGTGATGGTCGTGCTGCTGCGCTGCATCACTCGCGAGGACTGGGCATGGATGCGCGGCGTCGTGCACGGCGCAAAAAAGAGGCGGGAATAACCTGTTGCAGGAATAACCTTTTGTATGTTACTTTCTCTTATACGTACTGATATCCAGTCGTGCGTACACCGGGCAAAAGCCGATGACGCCCGTAATCAGCGGAAACAAGCCAATCAAGCCCAGCCATCTGTACCCGCTGTGGAAGAACATAATAAAACTCAGCAGTGCAAGCCCCGCGATGACCCGTATCCCTCTGTCTGCCGCTCCTACATTCTTTTTCATGCTCCTAGTACTCTGTTAACTCTTAAACTGTGGGTATAGCCTTTTCAACTTGATTCTT
>CAZLRM010000009.1:0-14232 GCA_964561895.1 uncultured Christensenellaceae bacterium
CTTTCATCCAAACCGTGTTTTAGAAATTGTATTATATATCGCGCAAAATTGCCATAGCAAATTTTATCGATAAGCTCGGGAGAATATCCCCGCCTTTCCATCGCCAGCGGAACATTCTGAAATTCCGCGGCGGTCAGCAGGCCATTCGGCGCGGAAGGCATACCGCAATAATCCGAGCCCAGTCCAACGGCGTCCTCCCCCCCGCATTTGAGTATGTATTCAATATGGTCCAGTACGTCTTCCACAGTAGCATCCCCGCCGGTTAAAAACTCTGTAAAAAAGTTAACGCCGATATATCCCTTGCGATCAATGATGGCTTCGATCTGCTCTTTGTGAAGATTGCGCGGATTCGGGCAGAGTTCATACACGCAGGAGTGCGTTGCGCAGGGCGCGCCGCGGTATTCGGTAAGCGCTTCCCAGAATCCCTGTTCGTTGATGTGTGATAAGTCGAGCGCCATGAAAAGTTCGTCCATTATACGCAGCGCTTCAATACCGGACGGTTTTATACCGCCCTCGCTCAAAGCCCCGCTTGCAAAAGCGTTCTCGGCATTCCAGGTCAGGCATAGTATACGCGCTCCCCAGTTATAAAACTGCGGTATCAGCTTCGTATGGCAGCCGATACTCTCTCCGCTCTCGACGGACAATATGAAGCCGATACCCGGCTGGCTTAAGTGCTCCGGCGAAGTGCAAATATGAACCTGGGACGGAAAACAGCTCAGCATATGGTATAAGAATGACACCTGACACAGACTGCAGGAAACGCAGTCGCGCGCGTCGGCAGGCGACCAGACGGCAAGGTTCTGTAAGGCAACGCCGCCGCGCTGCATCTTGTCGATACCGCTCTGGTTGTACAAATGCACACCCTCAGTGCCGATTACACGGTATGCAAGGTAATCCGAATGGGAATCCGCAATCCGAATCATCGCCGCACCTCCGCAAAATTTTTTAGAAACAGGATAAAAGAAGAGCCGGATACCCGGCTCCTCCCATTACTTTGCAAAATCCACCGATCGGGTTTCCCGAATCACATTGACTTTGATTTGGCCGGGATAATCCAGATCCTTTTCGATTTTCTTTACGATGTCCTTTGCCATCAGATGCATACCTGCATCGTCCACGTCTTCGGGTTTGACCAAAATGCGTACCTCGCGGCCAGCCTGTATGGCATAGCATTTTTCTACCCCCGCAAATGAGTTTGCGATTTCCTCCAAAGCTTCCAGACGTTTAATATAGTTTTCGAGAGTTTCGCGCCGCGCGCCCGGCCTTGCGGCCGATATGGCGTCAGCAGACTGAACGAGCACAGCTTCTACCGTCTCCGCTTCAATATCGCCGTGATGCGCCTGTATGCAATGCACCACGTCGTTGCTTTCGCGGTATTTCTTGGCAAGATCAGCACCGATCTGAATATGCGGGCCTTCCACCTCATGATCCACCGCTTTGCCGATATCGTGCAGAAGCCCCCCGCGTTTCGCCAGCTTAATGTTCGCGCCCAGTTCCGCTGCCATCACGGCTGCCAGATGCGCTACCTCGAGCGAATGTTTGAGTACATTCTGGCCATAGCTTGTACGGTATTTCAGCCTGCCGAGCAACTTGATGATCTCGGGATGCAGGTTGTGGATACCGGCTTCAAACGCAGCCTGTTCCCCTGCATCGTGGATTTCTTTATCCACCTCTTTGCGCGCCTTCTTGACCATCTCCTCGATGCGGGCCGGATGAATCCTGCCGTCTATGATGAGCTTTTCCAAAGCGATTCTTGCGACTTCCCTGCGTATCGGGTCAAAACCGGAAAGTATAACTGCTTCCGGAGTGTCGTCGATGATAAGATCAATGCCCGTTGCGGTTTCGAGCGCGCGGATGTTACGGCCTTCTCTGCCGATAATGCGGCCCTTCATTTCATCGCTTGGCAATGCCACTACGGAGACGGTGTTCTCCGCAACCTGATCCGCCGCGTATTTCTGTATCGCGCCGGCAATGATCTCCCGGGACTTCTTGTCCGCTTCTTCCTTGGCTTTCGACTCGATTTCGCGGACATACACCGCCATATCGCGCCGGGTCTCCTGCTCCACTTTTTCCAGCAGAATCTGCTTCGCTTCGTCAGTGGTCATTCCGGAAACCTTTTCGAGCTGTTCAAGCTGTTGCTTTAATACCTCGTCAATCTCTTCCTTGCGCTTTGTAATCTCCTTGATGCGCTTGTTCATCTGCTCATCTTTGGCTTCCAAACCGGCCATTTTTTTGTCTACCGTTTCTTCGCGCTGCGCCAGTCTTCTCTCGGTTCTTAAGATTTCATTTCGTCTGTCCTTGGTTTCTTTCTCCAGATCGCTCCTCAATACGTGGATCTCTTCTTTTGCTTCAAGAATCGTTTCTTTCTTAACAGCCTCGGCCTTTCTCTGAGCGTCGGTAATTAATCTTTTTACGGATTCTTCGGCACGTCCTACCTTTGCTTCGGCGATACTCTTCCTGTATATGTATCCCACGCCAGCGCCTATTAATAGGCCGACCAGAGGTAGCACGATGTAAAGAAAAGTTTCCACCTGGATGCTGCACCTCCTTTATTAAATTTTGGATGCAGGTTCAATGCCCTGCGGATGCTGCATTATCAATTATCATCAAAAACTATTCAACTGTAATGCAAGGGATTCCAATACTAATATCTATAAAAAAAAAGCACAGAAATCCTTATTAGAAACCCCATATAATTCTATTATCATATCAGAGGTTTGTCAACCTCAAGTTACGTCCGCATTCGCACTTTTATGGTCATCTTTGCCTTTTTTATAGGAGATGTAAGCCAATATAAAGCATATAAAAGAAATCAAGGGATAATATATACGCCAGCCGCCGACCAATGGCCAAAACATCGTGATTAATCCGCAGTAAATGTAAGCCCTTACCTTCGTTTTATTCAATGCCGAACGCTTTACACGCTCAAATGATATTGCCGCCGAGTCCATTTCCTGTTTTGCACGCTGCTCCGCGATTTTTTCATCCGGCAGCAATTCCATTTTTCGTGCGATACAAAGTATTTCACGGCCGGAAATTAACACCGCAGAAACGTTGCCCGCAAATATTTTCGCATCCGCACTAAAATCCGATAAAGAAACAATTGTTACCGTTTCCGCATCTTTTATCAAGCGGTAAGCTTCCGCAATCTCAGGCGCACCGCAGATACTTTTCGGGTGATTCTGAAAAATTGCGATCTTCCCGTCATTATAGTCCGCGATAAAGCCGTTTGAGATAGAGTGTGTATTAATCACGCCGGGAAACAAACGCCCCATATAATCTTCATACTCATCATTACTCATCAACGTCAGAGATTCGAGAAGGCATTTTTCACGCATCTTCTGCAGATCCTGTTTATAGAACTTGTCTGCTTTTCTCTTTCTGAATATGGCGAGCAGAGCGCATAACGCAGCGGTGAGCAACAGGGATACGGGGATCGCGACATTTAGAGAGTGGCTCCATTGCAGCATGGTGATAAAGAGAACAGCCAGAATAACAACGCGAAGCAATATAAAGTCGGCAGCCTGTGCAATCAGAGACCGCCCGCCGTTCATTTTTTTTGAATAATATCTTTTAAGCTGTGCATCCACGGATACTCCCCCCTTTGTGTTATTATTCTTTCCAGTTTATCTGTATATATACATGCATTCGCTTGCCACGTTTTTTAAGGAGATGTATAATTATTTCGATGATAAGTAAAGCGTTCGGAGATACCGTGGAATTATCATATATGGATACGATGTACCTGCAGCCTAAGCATAACAGGGTGGGGTTATTGGGCGGTACGTTTAATCCTGTTCACAACGGCCACATTTCAATGGCTTATATCGCGCTGTATGAATTTTTGCTCGGCGAAATTATATTTATTCCTCTCGGGATACCGCCTCACAAACAGTACGAAAACATCGCATTGGCTGAGCATAGGCTGAACATGTTGCATCTGGCAATTTCAGGTGAGAACCGGTTTTCTGTCGATGCCATAGAAATAAACCGTGAAGGCATAACATATACTGTGGACACGCTTGAGGCATTATGCAGCGCGCATCCTAATACGGAATACTTTTATATCATTGGCGCAGATACGCTTTATGAGCTCACGACATGGAAAAATTATCAGCGGGTATTCGCTCTCGCAAGCTTTATATGCGTGCTCCGTCCGGGTATAAACGACGCTGCTGTAAACCAGTATGCATATTCGCTTAGCGATAAATTCGGGTGCAGAATCTATCTGGCGCACGATAAGGGACCGGATATTTCCTCGACATTAATAAGAAAATTGGCATCGGAAGGCCATCTTTATTCTGAGCTGCTGCCAAATAGTGTCGCTAAGTATATCCGGCAGAATCGTATCTATATAAAAGAGGATTGAATGGCAAACAACAAAAAAAGTCTGGACGCATACGTTGAAAAACGTATCGGCAAAAAAAGATATATTCATTCCTTAAACACTGCCGAGGTCGCTGTTTCACTTGCAAAGTTATACGGCGCCGACCTGGATAAAGCTAAAACGGCTGCGCTGCTGCATGATATCGGAAAAGACCATGTCGCGGAAGCGGCGCGATACGGTGTGGTTTTTGATGAGATCGAGACGCTGAACCCGGAGCTTGCACATGGGCGAATCGGCGCGGCAATGGCCAAGACCGATCTTGGCATTGATGATGAAGAAATACTTTCTGCGATTACGTATCATACGACAGGTAAAGCCAATATGTCGTTGCTTGACAAGATCATATATGTCGCGGATATAATAGAACCGAAAAGAAAATTTCCGGGTGTGGAAGAGATTCGCTTGCGTGCGCAAACTGATATCGATGCGGCGGTGATGATCGCTCTTGAACGCGAAATCGCGTTTGTGAGAAGCAAAGGGTTTATACTGCATCATAAAAGCATTGAAGCATATGAATATCTAAAAGAACGGGAGGATCAAACAAGCTTGAATTATCGTGAAGATGTATTGGGGATGGCAAAACAGCTTTTTATGAAGAAGGCTGAGGATGTGCGTGTACTGAACGTGTCGAAGATTACCATCGTAGCCGATTATTTTATCATCGCGAGCGGACGATCGGATGTCCATGTCCGGTCATTATGCGACGACATTCAAAAGCATATGGCTGATCAGGGAATGCAAAGGCTGCGGATTGAAGGGTATCGTGAAGGACGCTGGATCGTACTGGATTACGGTGAGGTTCTGATCCATATATTCCACAAGAAAGAACGCGAATTCTATGAACTTGAACGCCTTTGGGAAGACGGCGATAACTGCAAGCTGATTACCGACCAAGATATTGTCACGGCATAATACCATCCAAACGAAAAACAGGGGTGCCGCACCACGTTTTTACGACACCCCTGTTATTATTTATTCCTTTTGTTTCGGTTTTTTTGCGTAATCGCTCATAACCTCTTTTAAGATTTCTACCGTCTCCTGAGAATCGGAAAGCTCCTGCTTTAACCGGCTGATTTCCGCTTCCAAGGCCATTACACGAACAGTTTCCATGTCATCGGGTACGCGCTTTACAGTACCTGTTTTGCCGTTATTTTTTTTTTGGCGCACTCCTTTCCCATCGGCAGCACGTTCGCTCATCGGTATCACCTCTTCTTCAAGATATTGCTCATCCAAATGCTCATTGAATTTGCCGCGCTTCACATAATGCGTATGAAGCAGCTCGTGCGATATATGGCTGTTCGGGTGTTCCAGAAAATCCTCATACAGCTTTTTGACCGAAGGATTCTCATGCGATTTGCGAAGCACCTTGCTTTCATCCTCGGTATATATTCCCTTAAGACGCTTCATGCGCACATCAGGGTCTTTAGAGCGCGGCTGCCCGCCGCCCATGATACACCCGTTCGGGCATCCCATAATCTCTATGAAGTGATATGGTGATTCCCCGGCCTTGATTTGATCCATGAGTACTTTAGCGCCGGCAAGCCCGCTCGTGACTGCAACCTTGACGGTGACGCCGTCTAAAAATTTATAATCCGGCAGCGGATTTTCGATCGTGATATCGGCGGTCTTGATCTGCTCTAAACCGACGATTGGCGTAACATGCAGACCTTCAAACGGAAGTTCTTTTCCTGTGACGATCTCATATACCGTGCGCAGCGCAGCTTCCATCACGCCGCCCGTGACCCCGAAGATATCCGCAGCACCCGTAGACAGCCCGAGCGGATTGTCGAACTCACGATCGGGAAGCGAACCAAAGTCGATGCCCGCCTCGCGAATCATCTGGCCCAGTTCGCGCGTAGTCAGCACCGCGTCTACATTGGGCACGCCGTTGTTTTGCATTTCATGTCGGCCAATCTCAAATTTCTTCGCGGTGCATGGCATAACCGAAACAACGAACATATCCTTGGGGTCCGTCTTGATTTCTTCCGCGTAGAAGGACTTTGTAAGCGCGCCCAGCATCGTGTGCGGCGATTTGCATGTGGAAAGATGCGCAAGATGATCGGGGTAGGTATGCTCGATGTATTTGATCCAGCCCGGGCTGCATGATGTGACCATAGGCAGCGTGGCTTCCCCTCCCGTCAGCGCGGCTTTCACGCGTGAAAGAAATTCGGTTCCTTCTTCCATGATCGTAAGATCGGCGGTGAAATTGGTATCAAAGATATCGTCAAAACCCAGCGTTTTAAGGGCCATTGCGAGCTTGCCTGTCACCCGCGCGCCCGGTTCAAGCCCAAATTCCTCGCCGATGGCAACGCGGATGGCCGGTGCCACCTGAACGACGCAGCGCTTGTTTTTATCGCTGATCGCGTTCCACACACGACTGATATGGCTCGTATAAATGAGCGCGCCGACCGGGCAAACCACCGTACACTGGCCGCAGAAAACGCAGTTGACAGAACCGATCGGAAGATCCATGGCAGGCGCGATTACCGTCTTAAAGCCGCGGTTTTGCGCGTTTAGCACACCGTTTCCCTGTATCTGGTTACATACCGTAACGCATCGGCGGCACAGTACGCACTTGCTCATATTGCGCGTGATTGATACCGAGACATCACGCCCGCGGTCGTTGTGCTCGCCTTCAAAACGGGTTTTCTCAACGCCCAGCGTTTTGCCGAGCTCCTGAAGCTCGCATGTCTGGTTACGTACGCAGGAGAGGCAGTCTTTATCGTGATCGGAAAGCAGCAGCTCATAAAGTACGCGCCGCGCATCGCGCACCTTCTTCGTATTCGTATGCACGATCATGCCCTCGTCCACCTTGGCAAGACATGAGGCTTGCAGCGTTTTAGCGCCTTCCACCTCTACCACGCAGATGCGGCAGGAGCCGAATTGGTGAACATTGTTTAAATAGCACAGATTGGGTATATGGATGCCTACGCTTTTAGCGGCCTCCATGATCGTGGTATCTTCCGGCACCGTGACCTTGATGCCGTTAATCGTCAGATTGACCATTGGTTGCTACCTCCTTTCACAGTGCAGGCAACGCATGGCTTCCGCCATCGCATTGAGTTTATGATAGCCCTTTAACACTTCTTCAAATGTTTCCTTGCGGTTTTCGGCATCCAGTTTATCGACCGGGAAACGTTTATGCGCCACGACCTCGTCCTCATCGCTGACAGGCGGAATCTCGATCGGTTCACCCTTATTGAGTTTACCCTTGCCGCCCAGGTACTTGTCGATGGAAACCGCTGCTTTCTTTCCGTCCGCAATGGCTTGTATGACCGTATCGGGGCCGCGCGTAACGTCTCCGCCCGCGAACACGCCCTCCATCGTCGTCATCTGAGAGTCATCCTGAAGCAGGAATGTCCCCCACGGCGTAAGACCGATCTCATCCTTGCTGATGAACGGGAAGTCCGCGTATTGGCTGACGGCCGGTATCACCATATCGAAATCCATCAGGTAGTTGGAACCTTCTACAAGTACCGACTTGCGGCGGCCGGAGTTATCAAACTCGCCCAGCTCCATCTTCACGCATTCCACTTTGGCGACATGTCCGTTTGCACCTGCGATAAAGCGTACAGGTGCAACGAGCGTTAAGACCTCGATGCCTTCTTCAATAGCTTCGCGGATCTCCTCTTCCAGCGCAGGCATGGATTCCATCGTGCGCCGATACAGTATTGTCACTTTTTTCGCACCAAGCCGAAGCGCGGTGCGCGCTGAGTCTATCGCGGTGTTGCCGCCGCCGATGACCGCCACGTTTTCTCCCATCTCGATCTTCTGATGCGTATTGGCCTTTTTCAGGAAACGGATACCATGAACCACACCCGGCAGGCTCTCGCCCGGGATATTGACTTTCTGAGGCAGCTGCGTACCGGTCGCGATATAGATGCAGTCGTACTTGGATTTGAGATCCTTGAACGCGATATCTTTGCCGACCTCGGTATTGAGGTGAATCTTGACGCCCGTCTGTTCAATTAGCTTGATCTCATGTGCCAGCACATCCTTGGGAAGCCGGTATTCGGGTATGCCGTAGGCCAGCACGCCGCCCGCCGTATCATGAGATTCGAAAACGTCCACATCATAACCGATACGCGCGAGATAATAGCCGCACGTGAGGCCGGATGCGCCCGCGCCGATGATCGCAACGCTCTTGCCGTTCTTCGGGAATACGATGTCATGCGTATATGTTTTTTCATTCTGAAGTGCGTAATCCGCTACAAAACGCTTGAGGTCGCAGATCGCAAGCGCTTCGTCTACCGAGCGGCGCCGGCATTTTTTTTCGCAGGGGCGCGTGCAGATGCGTCCGCAGACCGCCGGGAAAGGATTCTCCTGCCGGATCAGTTTGTACGCGTCAATGAACCGTCCCGATGCGACCAGCGCCATATAACCGGGTACATTAACGTTGGCAGGGCAGGTATTCTCGCATGGCGAAATGAACAGGCCGGAGCACACGCCCGCGCGGCAGTATTTATTGCGGATATGCTCATCGTATTCTTCTCGGAAATACTTGATGGTGGACAGTACCGGGTTGGGTGCCGTCTGCCCCAGGCCGCACATGGCGGTCTGCTGAATCGTCTCGCCAAGTTCAATTAAAAGCTCCACATCGCCTTCCTCGCCCTCGCCGCACGTAATGCGTTCGAGTATCTCGAGCATGCGTTTCGTGCCGATGCGGCACGCCACACATTTGCCGCAAGACTCGTCCTTGATAAAATCCATAAAGAAACGTGCAGTATCCACCATGCAGGTGTCCTCGTTCATCACGATGAGGCCGCCGCTGCCCATGATCGCGCCGACACGCTTCAATGCTTCGTAGTCGGTTGCGACATTTAAGTTTTCTGTCGTCACGCAGCCGCCCGAGGGCCCGCCGATCTGTGCCGATTTAAACTTCTTTTTCTCGCCTGTGCCGCCGCCAATTTCAAAAATGATATCGCCGAGCGGCATGCCGATGGGAACTTCCACAATGCCTGTGTTGACCACATCGCCCGCGAGCGCATATACCTTGGTGCCTTTGCTGTCCTTGGTGCCAAACTGTGAATACCAATCAGCGCCCCGCGTAATGATTACCGGTATGCTTGCAAAAGTCTCGACATTGTTAATGATGGTCGGTTTGCCAAACAGGCCCTTCTGGAACGGGAACGGCGGTTTCTGCTTCGGCTCGCCGCGCTCGCCTTCAATTGAAGCGAGCAGCGCGGTTTCCTCGCCGCATACGAATGCACCCGCGCCTATGCGGATTTCAATGTCGAAGTCAAAGCCGCTGTCAAATATGTTCTTCCCCAGCAGGCCAACGCTTTTCGCTTCTTCAATCGCTGCCGTCATTCTCTCCACGGCGATCGGGTATTCCGCGCGTACGTAGATATAACCCTGATTTGCACCAATCGCATATCCGCCGATCAGCATACCCTCGATGACCGTATGCGGGTCTCCTTCAATGATGCTCCGGTCCATGAACGCGCCGGGGTCTCCTTCGTCCGCGTTGCAGACGATGTATTTCTCGTCACCCGGCTGCTTCATTGCCCCTTCCCACTTGACACCGGTCGGGAATCCCGCTCCGCCGCGGCCTTTAATTCCCGACTGCTTAACCTCTGCAACCACCTTTTCAGGCGTCATCTCGCAAAGCGCCTTATATGCGGAAAAATAACCTTCGTTTGCGATATAAGCCCTGATGTCGCCATATTCGATCGAACCGCAGTTGCGCAGCGCAATTTTAACCTGATGCTTAAAGAAGTTGATATCGTCAATATTCGAAACGCACCGATGCAGCGACTGATCCATAAAGGTATATTTTTCAAGTACTTTGCCATCTTTGAGGTGAGATTTGACGATCTCCTGAACTTTTTGCGATGTCAGTTCGGTATAGAATATCTTATCCGGCATCACCAGCATCACAGGACCTACGGCGCATGTACCCATGCAGCCCGTCTCATATACCTTGATTTTGTCCTTCATGCCAATCTTTTCGATTTCGGCGACCAAGGTATCACGTATCAATGCACAATTGGAAGATACGCAGCCTGCGCCGCTGCAGACATATACACGTGTCTGATACCTGTCCTGCTCTGCGTTATATTGCTTTTTAATTTCATGAAGTTCTTCAATGGTTCTGATCTGTTTGACGCTCATTTGGCTCACCCCCTACTCATTGTACTTTGAAAGTATGGAATCCAGCTTGTTAACATTCACCTGCTTATATACGACACCGTCGATCATCATCGCAGGAGCGAGGCCGCATGCGCCAATACAGCGCGCGACTTCAAATGTAAACTTGCCGTCTTCCGTCGTATCGCCTACGCCAACACCCAGTTTTTCCTGAAGCGCTTCGACGATCTTTTTTCCGCCGCGCACATAGCATGCGGTGCCAAGACAGACTCGGATTGTATGCTTGCCGCGCGGTTTTGTGGAAAAGAAAGAATAAAAGGTGACAACCCCCGAAACTTCAGACAGCGGTTTATCCATCCCTTCCGCTATGAACCGCTGAAGGTCGAGCGGCAGATGACCGTAGATCTCCTGCGCGAGATGCAGCACCTTGATCAGACTACCCTCTTTGCCCTTATAAAGGTCGATGATGCTGGCAATTTCGCTGTATTTGCCGCAATCGCATTCTTTACAGCCCGTCGGTTCTTTTTTCGTCACAGACATGAGGCATACCTCCCAACTAAAATGATGCGGTTATACTCGTTCGCATTTATATCATAACAAAGATATGTGATAAAAGAATGATAATACACAGGGAATGTATTATTCTTGACTATTAATTATCAATGTTTTTGCCGTTTTTATAGGTTGTATTTCACACTTCTATAACAATTTATAATACATATTCACAAATAACTGGTATGGTACTTGCAAAAAACATTTTTATAATATAAAATATTAATGCTTGATATTGAATTCACAGAATTAAAAATGAATACCCGTGTAGGAGCCATGCGATGGAGGATGTTCGCTTGCTGATTGCCGATCCAAAAGCAGAAATCAGGTCGGCGATTAAAACCTATACGTCATTGGAAAACTATGGATCTGATGAAGCTGCCGATGGTATCACAGCGCTTAAGTTATTGCGCCGTAATGAATATCACGTGGTAATCATGGACACCAGACTGCCTGAACTCGATGCGTGGCATGTGTGCCGCCAAATTCGCAAAACCACATCCGCACCCATTATCATGATATCGGAACAAGATGACGAAGAAGAAAAACTATCGTTTTTTGATATCGGCATCGACGATTTTATAATAAAACCTTTCTCGGGAAAAGAACTTTTGGCACGCGTACGCGTAATGCTGCGCCACAGCGCATCGCTTTCCGCCTTTGCGCCAAGAAAAATTATTTTCAGCGGACTATGCATAGACAGCGTTTCACGCACCGTTTATATCGATGGAGAGACAATACTTTTAACGCCCAAAGAATACAGCCTGTTGTGCTATCTCGCACAAAATCCCGATAAAGCGCTTTCGCGTGAAATGATACTCGATAAGGTATGGGGCGAAGATTTCTTCGGCACAGACCGTACGGTGGATACGCATATCAAGACGCTGCGTGAAAATATCAAGCCATACCAGCGGTATATTGAAACAGTGTGGGGATACGGATACATATTCAAGACATGACAAACCGTCCGGCAGATTCAACCGGACGGTCTTTTTTACAGAAGCATTTATTTTACTGATACGGCTTCGATCACATTATCCGCAATGTTTTTAAATGCCGTTTGTATCTGGGTGTCAACAGGCAGTATGCCGTTTTCATCCATTGAGGCAAGCGATGCTTTCATGGGCAGTTCGCCCAGCATAGACAACTCCATGGATTTCAGTGCCTCTTCCCCGTTGTCTTCGCCGAATACGCGTATCTTCCTGCCACAGTCGGGGCATTCGATAAAGCTCATATTCTGTACTGCGCCGAGCAGCTTGATTTTCAGCGCTCTAACCATGTTGACAGCTTTGGCGACGATCATCGATACCATGTCCTGCG
The DNA here is from genome assembly GCA_964561895.1 of uncultured Christensenellaceae bacterium. GTDB lineage: Bacteria > Bacillota > Clostridia > Christensenellales > SZUA-584 > JAEWCC01. Next base: position 12,350 of record CAZLRM010000009.1, read on the forward strand.
GCACGCTCACGATAATCATTCCCGTAATCGGTATCGACTGCATCACTGTCAGTGCCACATCGCCTGTACCCGGCGGCATATCGATGATCAGGTAATCTAAATCGCCCCAAAACACATCTTCCCAAAACTGCTTGACGGTGCCTGATATAATCGGCCCGCGCCAGATCACCGGCTGCTGTTCGTCTTCGATCAGCAAATTCAGCGACATCACCGAGATGCCCTCTTTCGTCTTTGCGGGCAAAAGACCCAGTTCGTTCTGCTCGATGCGCGCGTCCTTAACGCCTAAAAGGCGCGGTATACTGGGACCCGTGATATCAGCGTCCATAACACCTGTTGCAAATCCCCTGCTTTGAAGTTCCCTGGCAAGAAGAGCGGATACGGTCGATTTACCCACGCCGCCTTTACCACTCATCACGCCGATAATATTCTTAACGTTGTTGTATGGATTGTTGTATATCGTACAGCTATCCTGTGAATTGCAATTGCCCTTGGAAGGACATTTTTCGCAGTCTGACATTATTTTATCTCCTTATTGCTAATACCCTATGAAAAGTATACGGTATCATTCAGCTTCAACCGTTTGCTTTGCGAGTATCTTTTGCCCGGCTTTATCCATCAGCCAAGCGGCGGCAAAGCCCGCTGCAAAACACACGGCCCAAATAAGTATCGTGACGATATCTCCCGTATAGGCAATACCGATCGATTCTCCTCCTGCACCCGTATTGCCCGACGCAGGCAGCATAATCGCAATTGTTGAGGCAAGTACGAAACCGATCACTGCGTGATATGAGGATGAGTAATGCTTTTCAAACATGTAATTAATCGCCCGAGCGGACAGAAATGTTACGAGCAATATTCCGATGATCATCGGTAAAATAACAATCATTGAAAACTCGGATACCCCTTTTGTCATCGTCTGGTAAAGACCGAGATAAAGCAGCAGCGAGGACGAACTTAAGCCGGGTATCACGAGGCTTATGCCCCAGAGAACGCCGCATAACAAAAACCACCATACGCTGGACATATCCCAAATATCAGCGGAAACCGAAATACGGGCACCGTATTGCAGTAATACCAATAAGGTCAATATTACCGTTGTGCTAATGGCCAATGCAATCCATGATTTGATCGTACGCCCCTGTTTTCCGGCTTCGCGGAAAAGTTGAGGCATCATACCCATAATCAAACCTACAAACAGCCATGTTGCGGGGTACGCGTAGGCTGCATTGCTAAACAGAATATTGAGAAGCTTTGCAAAGATAAAAAAACCAAGCCCCCACCCGATCAAAACGGGAAACAACAGCCGAAAATACTTTTTAAATGTACGGAACGGATGAGCTAACAGCGCCATCATAGGCTGATAGATACCAAATACGGCGCATAAAACGCCGCCGCTAATTCCGGGTAATATGGCACCCGCGCCGATAAGCGCGCCCTGCAACAAACGAAAGAGCCATTGAATTGGCGTATCGGATTTTATAGCCGGATTGTTTTTTTCATGCAGTATTTCGGTCATGCGGACTCCATCATCAGTATTTTTTCTGCGTATCATCGAAATTATAAATTATACAGGCGCAATGCGCAACCTTTTTGGCCGGTTATAATAAAAGATTTCCAAAAATTAAGAACGAAAAAGTCTAATTAAATCATTTAAAGTATATATTGGTTGCTGGCACATGAAATTTTCGCAGATGTAAGCCGCAAACGGTTTATTGTTTTTATACAGCGCCATTTCCGGCAATAACGCTTCTGTTTCTGCGCTTCTGTCATAGAACACTGCCGTTGTGAAAGAAGAATAATGCGAATTGATATAGCGGTATGCGTTTATTGCTTCAGGATTGTCCTTCGCTGAGGATATCACGATCTGGCGGTGAGGCGAATTC
>CAZLRM010000009.1:14332-25234 GCA_964561895.1 uncultured Christensenellaceae bacterium
AGAAAACCGCTGCCCGGCCTGCCGTATATGCCGCAAACCGTACCGTCCTCCCCCATCATGCGCTCGATAATAAAGTCGGCGGCTTTTCTTGCGCTTTGAATATAACCGGGATTGCCAAGCAGCATACCGGCTTGCGCGCAGGCTTCGATCACGAGCCCGTTCCACGCAGCGGATATCTTCGTATCCTTGAAGGGAGGCATGCGCTTTTGACGTATTTCAAAAAGTTTGCGCAGCACCGCTGTATCATCGGCGCTTTCCGCCTCCGCAGTTGTGCTGTGCAGTATATTGCGCCCTTCAAAGTCCCCGCTTTTTGTGACTCCGTACCGCGTTTCCAATATGCTGAGTTCTTCCGGGGACAACGCGCTTTGCAGCTCATCGTAATCCCAGACGTAATACCTGCCCTCCTCCCCTTCCGAGTCGGCATCCTGCGCGGAATAAAACGCGCCTTCGGGCGATATCATCTCGCGCTCCAGATAGGCGTATACCTTATCGGCAGCTTCACGGTATAGGCGCTCCTTGCTGATCGCATAACATTGCGCGTATGCTTTCAGCAGCAGTGCGTTGTCGTACAGCATCTTCTCAAAGTGCGGTACCAGCCAATGTTCATCCGTGGAATAACGCGAAAATCCGAAACCCGCCTGATCGAATATGCCGCCGCAGTACATCTTCTTCAGCGTGAGTTTTACCATGTCCAGCGCTTCCTCGTCTTTGTGTGCCTCATGATAGGCCATCAGAAACGTGAGGTTGTGAGGCGCCGGGAACTTAGGTGCATGGGAAAAGCCGCCGTTTTTGGCGTCGAACATGCGGCGCAGCGCACGGTATCCCGATTCAACAAGTTCATCGGGCATTGCCGCTGTGGTTCCTTTTATTTTCGCTTCGGAAAACATGGCGATGATCTTTTCGCTCTGCGAAATCAGCGCCTCGCGCTTGGTTTGCCACAGCTCGGATATGCGGCTCAGCAGCTCCGAAAACCCCATGCGCCCGTACGCGCCGTTGGGCGGAAAGTACGTTCCGGAAAAGAAAGGCTTTTTCTCCGGCGTCATAAATATCGAAAGCGGCCAGCCGCCGCTGCCCGTCATCGCCTGACACACGCCCATGTACACCTCGTCGATGTCGGGCCGCTCTTCCCTGTCCACTTTGATGGACACGAAGCCTTCGTTGAGCTGGTTTGCGATTTCTTCATTTTCGAAGCTCTCATGCGCCATCACATGGCACCAATGGCAGGTGGAATAGCCGATGGAGAGAAACACGGGTTTATCCTCCGTGCGCGCTTTTTCGAAGGCTTCGTCGCCCCACGGATACCAGTCTACCGGGTTATGAGCGTGCTGAAGAAGATAGCCGGATTGTTCGTTGGCGAGGCGGTTTGATTGGGTGGTCGTCGTCATAATCATCACTCCAAGGGTAGTATATCACGATTATAGTGCCCTGTTTGCAATGTTTATAAAATCAACTTTTACATCCTTTAATGATTCTTAACTCATTATCACTTCAAAAACAAGAACTATCTTCGAGATTGATTTTATCGATACAGAATTCAGACTTTTTTTGGATTAATCCCATCATTTCCAATAAAGAAGGGTAAGAGTTTACTCGGATTTTGCATCAGGGTTGTCTAGTTTCTTGTTATACCGAATATCCTTAATGTATTTTCACCTAGTATTAATTTTTTTTCTGCATCTGAAATATTCATGTTCAAAAATCTTCGGACATCATGAATTGGACTGCCAAACGGATAATCTGAACCAAATATTATTTTTTGTGCGCCAACTTTATGTATTACATCAATTACCAATTCATCATTTTGCCAGCAATCATCATGAACTCTTTTTATACATAGCAATCCGCTGATCACTATAGACGTATCAAAATACAGGTTCTTATATTTTTGTGACAAGGATAAAACATCGTTAATATTGCCCTCAGCCATATGAGCTAAAATAATCGGAATGTTCCTGTAATTTTCAATTACGGGCAATAGCATATCTAAGTCAGCATTTCTCTCCGTTATCACTTTTGAAGTTAGTCCACAGTGAAAAAGTATTGGAAAAGAAATCTTGTTACAATACTCATAAACATTCTGAAGATTCTTATGATTTGGTATAAAACTTTGTGCGCCCGTATGGAATTTAAGTCCTTTTGCGCCTAATGCAATATACTCCTTTAATAAAATTAAAGTATCTTCCTTCATATCTGGATGGAGACTCACAAGAGGAATTAGTGAAGGATGCTCTTTAGACATGCTGATAGTCCATAAGTTATTGTTATGCAGTATTTTTACAGGAGCAAAATTGGCCATTAAAGTATAATCGATATGATGTAATTGCATATTTAAAAGAACTTCTTCAATGGTCCCTTTTCCCAAATGGGACGGTTCCATTTGATGTAGAGAAGTAAATGACTGTAAAATAAGCCGTGCTTTTTCTGGTGTTTGGTAAGTATGCGTATGCGTATCTACAATAATATAGCTGTTAATCATCTGTTTCATCCGTTCCTATATTTATGTAAGACATTGTAACATGTATGGCGTACGATATGCAATATATCGCATATCGATTGTCGTTGCAAATGCGTACTGTTTATACTATACTTTTATATGTAATCAAAAGGAAGGGACTGTATTTTATGCCGATTCCCGAAGGTTTTATAGCACCTGAACGTTTATCAGCCAAACAACGGGTATTTTCTCAATTGCAGGAATGGATTATCGATGGAACACTGCGCTCCGGAGAGAAATTAAACGATACAGAAATCTCCATATCTTTAGGTATTAGCAGAACACCCGTACGTGAAGCACTTCAAATACTGGCTATTCAAGGATTCGTTGAAATGTTCCCCGGCAAAGAAACAAGGGTAACTAATGTTGCCCCTGAAGACATTCAGAGAGTATTGCCTCCCTTGGCTGCCTTGCAGGCATTATCTGCTGAGCTGGCTTGTGATGCAATCAATAAAGAAACAATAGAAGAATTATATAATATCAACCGTTCATTCGCATCGGCAATCGAGGATTCTGATTATTATTTTGCTTTAAAACTGGATGAAAAGTTTCATTCCATCATTGTAAAAATAACAAACAATGGTTATATGAAAGATATTATTGCAATGCTTCAAGCACATGTACGCCGTTTGTTTTTTTATAAAACAATTATTCTATCAAAAGTATCAGTCGAGGAACATGAACAAATAATCAAGGCTTTTGAATCTAACGACAAATTTTTAGCTTCAAAAATTATGAAGGAAAATTGGTTAAGACCAACAGAAGAATTTCGGTTAAAAAATAAGCTGTAATAAAACGAAAAATTAAAAAAATATTTATATTTAAATTTTTACACTCAGTTATTTTAGGTCAAGTATGATACATGACACAAATGGCAGGCGGAATAGCCGATGGAGAGGAATACAGGCTTGTCATCCGTGTGCTTTTTTTTGAAGGCTTACGTGCTCCACGGAAACCAGTCCACGGGGTTGTGGGCATGCTGAAGAAGATAGCCGGACTGTTCGCTGGCAAGGCGGTTTAGTAGAGTGGCCGTCGTCATATTCATCTCTCCAAAGGTAGTTTATCATGTTTAGAATGCCCTGTTTACCGCATATTAATAAGGTGTTAAAATTGTGTTATGACTGTTGTTCGTGAAGTATTCAGTATAGTCACAGGTGAATTAATATGATTCATTCAACGCATAAGAAAATTGAATCTAAAAGTTTATTTCAGCGCTTTACAAATCCGAAATCATGCGGAACAAAAGAATTTGTTGAGTGGGCTCAGGATAAGGCGGTTATTATTGACGACTTTGATGGTTCAGCAGATGTTGAGAGACTTTCCTTCTTAGATAGTTTGCTGGAAGACAAGCGAATTGTTTATCTGGGAGAGGAAGATCATTGGATACATGAAAAATACCAGTATCGGCTGTTGTTTCTTCGTTATCTTGCTTCGCGGGGGTGGCGGTTTATAGGCGAAGAATTAGGATGGTCAGACGGTGTCCGCATCAATGAATATATTCAAACCGGCGATCAAAAGTTTCTTGAACGTATAGCAACATACGGCTATCGCGGTGACATGCGTACTGATCGGGACGATACAGCTTCAGGGCTGTTAAAGGCGGATAATCACCCATTGGAGACATTCAAAGCCGAACAAATACGGTTTGCAAAAGCTTTGCGGAAAATTAATACGGATTGTGTGGCAGATACTAACGGAATAAAATTTTTTGGTTTTGACATCAATGCCGCCGCCGGAGGCGGCTATGCGGATATTGAGCAGTTGCTGTACGGAATAAACGAAAAACCACTCAATGAATTACAGAACATGCTTAAGTGCCCACCCGGTGAATCGATTGAACAGGAAATAGTACGGCTAAACAACGCACTTAAGATAATCGAGAAACAAGAGAACGAATTAAAAATGATACTGGGAGATAATTATGCTTATCTCCGCCAAAATATTTTGGCTATGCGCGACAGCTTTGATTATTTTCGCGTATCCAATCCGGCAAAAACCTATAGAGAATTAAATATTGCGATGGCTGCACGCGAGGAATTAATGCAGCGCAACGCTACGTTCATATTGTCGGAAATGAACAAAAACGATAAGCTTGTGCTTATGGCGCACAACAGACATCTGTCCAAAAATATAGACAGTATTAAAAAAGCGGGAGCGTCGCCTCCTGGCGGAAAACTTGTTCCTTCCATTGGAACCTATCTCAATCGATTGCTTCCCGGTAAGGTGTTTTCAATATGGATGTTATTTTGCCACGGCGTGAGTTCCCAGCCAATTAGCTGGCTAAGCAGTCAATATACAAGCGCGCCCGGAAGTTTAAATTCAATCTTATCAGAGGTCGGATCAACTTTTATACTTCCAACCGCTTCAAATGATACCCGTGCTAAAATACTGAAAAAATATATGTATATTGTCGGTATATATAATATAATATATAAAGCTAAACCCGCTGAACAAGCGGATGCAATATTTTTTATTAATGAAGTCCAATTGCTTAATTTGTAGAATATGTATGCTCATCAATGTATAAAAAATGGCGCCTTCCCATTTGTATTACATTTTACAATTACTATCTTCCTTTTGAGCTCATTTAGGGGTTCTATTTCACTGCATGTCTCCAATGGCAGGTGGAGTAGCCGATGGAAAGGAATATCGGCTTGTCCTCGGCTTTAGCTTTAGCAAAGGCTTCTGCCTCCCATGGATACCAGTCAACAGGGTTATGGGCATGCTGGAGGAGGTAAGGCGAGGTTTCATTGATAAGCTTATTAGTGTATTGATTATTTGGCATAGCAACCACTCCATAGACATTATAACATGTTTAGAATGCCCGTTTTCCAGATTTATATCATTGATATGGAAAACATTATAATTGCCTATTAGTTCACCATTTGTATAAGGTAAATAAATAGATTATTATGTCAAACTTCCGAAACATTAAACTGAGAATAAATTATGATATTATTCGTTTTTTTGATTATTTTGAAGAAACACCTTTATTACTTATAGAATAATATAAAGGGATTAAAATTACAGGAGGCGTTTTATGAGCTATACTAACCCTTATGGGCAGCCGCAGGGATTGGCGAAAACAGCGGCAAATAAATTAAGAGAAGCTCTCATCGCTGAAATTATCGCGATAAATGGTTATGCCGAACACATCGCTAACTCGGATATGGAGGATGTGAACACTGTCTGGCACAAAATAATGGACGATGAAAAAAAGCATTACGGTATGTTTTTATCGCTGCTGAGAAAGTACGATCCCGCGCAAAATAAAGCCTACAAAGAACACATCGAAACTGCGCTAAGAACGATATCGCCAATGCAAATATATTCGCCAAAGTATAGCGGCCAGATAATACTTAACAATATCAGAGAGGATATAAAAGGCGAATTTGAAGCGAGCGTGCTTTATGAACAACTGGCTGGCGAAGTGACCATTAATGATGTGAAGCGAACGCTTATTTCTATCAGCGACGAAGAAAAAGAGCATTCCGAGCATTTGACACGGCTTTTACTCAAGTACGATAGCGATAAATATAACGGACTAACTTAGGCTTAAAAATAAAGGCTGAACGCCTACCTAAATAACAGTTCTAGGTTAAAGAGGGTTAAGGAACCTTATTATTTCCGTGCCATCTCAGTCATACAGCGCCAGTAGCGCATGGGCATATGGCCCCTGCGGCACTTAGGATTGTGCCGTTCACTGATTTCTATGGTATCGTAGAACAGCCGCCATAAATCGCGGAACTTTAGTTCCTCCTCGTTTGGCAGCGGGGGCTCGTAGGCGTCCGCACCGCAAATCTGCAGAGTGCCGTTTTGATACAACAGTACCATGCCGTGCGTCTTATCGTGTATGAGAAACTTCTCGCCCGGATACCGCTCTGCGAAGTGCTGCGCAATCAGCGGCAGCACAATGTTCTTTGGCTCGATCTGTGCAGTCAGCACGCCGGATGTGTCCGAGAATCTCACAAAGCCCTTATACAGATGCGCCTCGCGATCCATATGATTGACGGCGGCAAACAGCGCGTGCACGGTGCCGTCTGTCAGCATGTTCATCACTTTCGGGCCGGCAGAAAAGCCCAGCCGCAGAAATCTTAATATCAGCAGTTCTTTTTGAGGGTGGCAGGTTAAGTATGCGCGTCGGATCAAATCCGCTGCATCATGGCCAATCTTCTCGGGTATAGCGCGAAGCACACGCAGTGCGCGCACCGCCTCGGTCTCTATCGCTTTTATGGGCAGCAGAAGCGGAAGCTGCGCATCCTCAGGTAATACGTCCGCGGGCATTTCACGGGATATGTAACTTTCAAATACACAGCACATGAGCCCCTCAAAACTGCCATCGTAGCAGTATACGACTGATCCACGCCCCTTCGTTCCGGTTACAGCTCGCCCGTCAAGCATTTTTGCAGCTCCTCTTTGGCAAATACGGGATGCTCGAACATGCTCAGCTGACGATTCAACCCGGTATCGGCAGTAACCAGATTGCGCTCCATCCTGCCGCGAGCCTGCTCGGACAATAGCGCGGCCAGCAGCGCATCCTGCGCAGTATCTAGAACGTCCGGTCGTTTGCCGCAGCATGTGACGAAGTATTGCGCGCGTTTCAGCACGACGCCGAGCTTTTTCAACCCGGCAAAATCAAGGCTTCCCACGCGGCGGGATGATATGATGCGCTGCGCGCTGCGTACGCCGATACCCGGGACCCTAAGCAGCGTCTGATACGGCGCGCGGTTCACCTCGACAGGAAAAAACTCCGGATGATGCAGCGACCAGTTACACTTCGGATCAAGATATGGATTGAAGTTTGGATTTGCGTCGTCCAGCAGCTCCGAGGATGAAAAGCCATAGAAGCGAAGCAGCCAGTCCGCTTGGTACAGTCTGTGCTCGCGCAGCAGCGGCGGTTTGGTATCAACCGCGGGCAGCAGAGAACTTGAAACCGTCGGTATATAAGCGGAAAAGAATACGCGCTTCAGCCTGTAGTTTTTATAAAGGCCTTCGGTGAGGTTCAGTATCTTCAAATCACTTTCGCCCGAAGCGCCTACGATCATTTGCGTGCTTTGCCCCGCCGGGGCGAACCTTGGCGCGCTTTTTATCAATGCGTGATCGGCTCTCCCCTGTTCAATACGGTCGCGGATATAGCTCATCGGCGTTAGTATCGCCTGCTTCGTTTTATCGGGCGCGAGAAGCTTCAGGCTGGCCTGAGAGGGCAGCTCGATGTTGACACTCATGCGGTCGGCCAGCGTTCCCAGCCTGTCAATCAGCGCCTTGTCCGCGCCCGGTATCGCCTTGGCGTGGATGTAGCCATTGAAACGGTGCTGTTCCCGCAAAAGCCGTATCGTCACGATCATACGTTCCACTGTAAAATCGGGGCTGACCAGTACGGCCGAGCTTAAAAATAGCCCTTCGATATAGTTGCGTCGGTAAAAAGCCATCGTAAGCTCCGCAAGCTCGCGCGGCTCAAATATCGCACGGGGGGTATCGGCGCTGCGCCGGTTGACGCAATACGCGCAGTCGTATACGCATACGTTGGTCATCAGCACCTTAAGCAGCGATATGCATCTGCCGTCGCCTGAAAAGCTGTGGCATATGCCGCACGCAGCTGCGCTGCCAATGCCACCAGGCATAGCTTTTTTATCGACGCCGCTTGATGTGCAGGCCACATCGTATTTCGCTGCATCCGACAGTATCCTGAGTTTTTCAAAGAGATCCATACTGCGCTACACTCCTTGAAATATTATATAATAGAACAAATGTTCTGTAAACAGGCAGCATAAACATTATACGTTTAACGGTAAACGAAAAAACGTACTCGGAATTGAATTGAAGTTCTTTAATTGAAAATCGTTAATTCAAAGATATGTAGCTTATACTAACGTGCAGTGGGTTCCTATGCATGGAAGTTTTATAATATATTAAATTAGCGGACACGGTGTCTGAATATGGACATCGTCGCTATGCGATTCGGGTGATTGTTTTCAATCATTTTTGATCATAATGTTTTTTCTTCGTAAAATTTATCTCTGATCTGCCTGACTGCCATCACCCATTTCATCATCTGACGTTTATCCTCCAGTACGAACCGGTGAATATCTTGCAGCACAGCCACCTCGATGTATTCGTTTGCCGCATAAGGTATCATCGGTATGTTGGACATGGGCAGCACTATTTTTGTTTTTACGCCCTTAACATCGCCTGTGTAGGTAATCGCCTCACGGTTCAGCCGCAGCATTCCAAACCCTTGGTGCTGATAGCCGTACTGATCGGGTTCAGCGAAAAGAAGCTCCGTCTTCGCGGCCAACGCAAACGAAGGTTCCGCAATTTCATTGCCGATGCAAGCTTTTTGATAATCGTACCATCGGTCGATACCATCAAAAAATACTGTATCCGCAGTCTCGGGTTCAAATAAAAGATACCGGTTCATACGCACAGCATTGCCGCACGCCTCGCAGTAAAAGCGGTCATTTTCTGATTTCAATTTAAATTCGCTTTCACATTTGGGGCACTTGTATAAAACGTATTCCACGCCTTCGGCAACCCTTTTGCCGCGGAAAGGAACCATGTGCTCTCGCTGCCATTGGTAATCGTCAAAATCGATTGCATTTAATACGAGGCGATAGATTTCATCGTACGATAGCTTCTTAATCTCCTCGGCAGCGAGTATTGGCCGAACGGTTGTTTCAATTCGCCCGTATCTAGCCTTTTTGGACCATCTGGGCCGTGTCAGATATCCCCCGTCTGTTTTTACTGCGATCACCGGAACATTTAAAAGCTTGATGAGCTTGGCGACGCCATAAACAGCAAATCCACCTGGCCTGCCTTCGTTGGAAAGGCATCCGTGAGGGAAAAGCGCTACCGCCCGGCCTTTATCGATGCAGTATTTTATTCTGCGTATCGATAATGTATCGCTGGTAAACTGGTGCTTTGGAATAACCCCCATAAAGGTGAATACGGTTTTAAGCAGTTTGTTTCGAAAAAAGTTATATGCGCCTACAAAATTCATGCGCACCGGGAACATACTGAGGCTGCTGATGATATAGTCGAGCCAGCAGCTATGGCCTGCCACCACCAAAAAGGGCGGCTTAATGCCCGCCATATTGACTTTGTTCACGCGGTGGCGATATACCAAACGGTAATAAATTTTAAAGTATAAACCTGCGCCGAAGTATAAAAGAGCGTTGGGCTTTTTCACAGCGCCGTGTACTTTTCTCCCTTTCAAGCTGCCCCCTGATGTATTATATATTGATGTTAGTATAACAGATTATTATTTATGTATATAGTAATTTCTAATTATTAAGATTATAAACAAATAATCTGTCAGGATTATTAAAATAGCCCGACTATGCAGCCGAGCTATCATTCTATCTATGTTGTAATGGGGTGATTCTACTTATTTGTTTAATCCTATTGATTTTGGCACATACCCATTATGCACAGATAGTGATTTGCTTCGCGAAGCACATGGTCCCCCAGCAGCGGTATTATGATAGACTGTATCTTGCACTCCAATATGCCATTTGTACCGGTTGCTTTAAAGTCCCGCAGCCTTGCAGTTCCCTGGCTGCTGTCTGCGGTAACGCCCGCTATATCCATCGTCTGCCTGGTAGCTTGTTCCGCTTCAGCGGTCAATGCGTCGAACTCTCTGCCGAACTTTCTTGCAGCCTCGATAAGCGCCTCTTCTGACGGATCGAGCAGCCCGGCAATGAACTTCGCGTGTTCTGCCATTTGACGGTTCCAGAATACTTCCTGATATAAAAGATCTTCGGGTTCTGTTATACTTTCTCTGCGTACAAGCATTACGAGCATATTCATGAAGTGCCTTGCTTCCCGCAGAATATGCTCTATCAGCAGAGGATAATTCATCGTAAACATTTTGCACGACCGAGCGTTTTCGAGCATCTGTTCTTTAAACCCAGCCAGTTCTGCGGTCATTTGGTATGCCCTGCGGTCAAGATTATCCACCGCTTCTTCCATTCGTGCGCCCGGCATTCCGAAACCGGCTGGCTGCAGCATCTCTTCACGCCTCGTGAGATCCAAATTGAAAGGTATTCCGGTATAGAAGTTTGTAAGCCTCTCGGCTTCTAATGTATATTGCGTAGTTGCCTGATGTGAGCTTAGCGCGTGTGCGCTTACATTTCCGTTCGCCAGAGCTGTCGCTTCAGTTAGCAGCTGTTCAAATCCTTGCCTGAACATTGCCGCCTGCTCTCCAAAATTTTTATCTCTCGGTGTAAACCCTATTTCAAGAAAAAATGAATGTTCTTTCATTATCCTTAAGAAAAAAAGATTTAAATCAAGCGACATTGTTATAAATTCCTTTTGAGAAATCAATTTTTTCACCACCTTTATACCTAATAATATGTATAAAATATCTATTTGGTGAAACCACGTTTTTACTTTAACTGATTAAAAACACA
>CAZLRM010000010.1:0-13024 GCA_964561895.1 uncultured Christensenellaceae bacterium
TCCAGATCAGCACGACGCCCGCGACAAATATTTTCACCACCATGTAGTACTGCTGCCCTACCCACCTTGTGCCCAGCTCCATACCGGCTTCGGTCAGCAGCAGGCCGATGATACCGATAATTGCGAAGATTAAAAATGCGCCCACCGTTTTGCCTTTGTTGCTTTCCTTCGCGCTTTTAAACACCCAGATGAGCGACAGTATGTAATTGAAAACGAGTCCCAGAACGAAGCCCGCCGCCGTAGCCAGAAGCAGCCGCCAGCTTCCCAGCACGACGGAACCCAGCATCAGCTGTGCTTCGCCCATACCGGCAAAAACGTAATTGTATGTAAGATAAAGCACGCCCCAGTCCACCAGAAACGAAGCGCCGCCCACGACGAGATATCTCATAAACTCCGTGATCAGCGGCTTTAATTTTTCTTTATCGATTTCCAATGAAGCTCTCCTTGTTTATTAAATGTCAGGATTGCAATCAGTGTGTATTATAACAAACAAACCCGACAAATACCATGATTAAATACAAACAAGCGGCTATAATATTAGACGCAGACTTTTAGCTGCCGGTTCCGCGGCGTTTTGTTTATTTTCGGACACCCTCTATGCGGATGAACCGTATTTTCAAGAAATGATACGTCGAAAGCGCCCGATCGAGGCTGTCGAATGAATGCGTGCAGACCAGTATGTTATCGAGCGCGGGGGCTTTGCCCACGGAGACGATCACCTGCGTATGCGAGAAGCGAGCTGAGGTGCCCGCAAACTGCGAAAGGTCCCCCGGCTGCACATGCGCCATATCCACCTCGCGCCCGACAGGCCCCTGCCCCGTCTTGCGCGTCAGAAAGTTATACAGAAACTCCACACCCGTCCACGAGGGAGAATGGCTGCTCGCGCCGTAGTAGTACCATCCAAAGGTAGGCTTATGGTTCATCACGCCGCCGCCCGCCAGAACGCACTGCGACGCAAAGTTTGTACAGTCGCCGCCCAGCTTCTCGTAGTCGTAATAGGCGGGATTTCTTGAAAGCGCCCACTTTCGGGCATAAGACACCGCGGCGCTGCGGGTATATTCTGCAAGCGTCATCATAAACCTCCGCTTGCAGTATACGTTTAAATGGCATAATTCGTTAATGTGATTAAAGCGGGGAACGCAAAATACCGATATACATAATGCAAGAAATTGTCCGAACTAAACCATAAGGAGTTACGATGAACGGTGTTTCGCTGGATAAGTTGCTGGCATTGCGCAATACGGGTATGATCGGAAACGTGCTTTCCGATTCATCCGGCAGTTCATCCTTCGCCGCGCTGCTCTCTGAGAAGCTTGAACAGGACGAAAACACCCAGGCGGCCGCAATCGCTTCTTTTGCCGAGCAGCCGGGCGACGCGGATATAAAAAAAGAGATGATACTGAACCTGTGTCTCATGATGTGCTCGGGCAACGCGGCCAGCCCGATGATGCAGAGCTTGTTTCCCGCACTGTCCGGGGGTCTGAGCGTCGACACCCTTTCGGGAACGCAAGGCTTGTCGGCATACTCGCTGTTCGGAATTAACCGCATTTCCTCCAATTCGGCGGAAGCACGGCTTGGCTTAAAAATTGCTGATACCGCGCTCACGCGGCTCGGAGACCCATATTCCAAGACGTACCGGGGGCAGGGGGATTACGTGGACTGCTCGTACCTCGTGCAATGGGCGTATAAACAGGTAGGCATCTCGCTGCCGGGTACGTCCGTGAAGCAGGCGAAATACTGCTATGACCACGGTATGACGATCTCGAAAGAACAGCTTCAGCCGGGCGATCTGATATTCTGGTCGAATAAAGCCAGCACCGACGGGCGCTGGCACGACATCCATCACGTGGGCATATACGCCGGAAACGGCAAGGTAATCGAAGCTAAAACGAGCACCAAAGGCGTCGTGATCGATGATATCTGGGGCGAGAACGGCAAGAAGTGGAAGATTGATATGTACGCAAGGCCGTACGCCGGCTCGTCCGGGTTAGCCTCTTCGTAAACCATATGCTATGTGATTCATCGCCTCATGCGCTTGCATGGGGCGTTTTATCTTTCCGGGGTTATGCCTTTAAAGCCTTTCGTTCACCTGTTTAGACAAAAAGAAGTCCGCCGCAATTCCCGCAGCTTCCGCTTCCTGCCCGAAAGGCACGGGAACCTCCGCCCAATGCCGTATCGTAGCCGGCACGCGCCCCGCGCGAAAACGGTACCGTACGATGTTTCCCCAAGGCATCGATTTAAGCGCAGCGAGCCCATATGAGCAGCGCGCCGGGTTCTCTCATGGCTGCGGCAGGAAGCCGTAACAATTGTTTTTTATGCCTGATTTGCGGTTACGCCCGGCCCCGAGATCGTGCTGCGCCCGCCCGTGCGCTTGGATACCTCGATCTGCGCGTCGATGCGCTCTTTCAAAGCCTCCACGTGCGATATCACGCCCACGAGCTTGCCCTCGCGCGTGCTCAGCGCGGAGAGCGTCTGCAGCGCGGCATCGAGGTAGTTTTCGTCGAGCGACGCAAATCCCTCGTCGATGAACAGCGAGTCGATGCGCGCGCGCCCTGAGGACATTTCCGAAAGCCCGAGCGCCAATGCCAGCGATACGAGGAAACTCTCTCCGCCCGAGAGGTTGGATACGGGCCGCTGCTCGCCCGCTCGGTACATATCAAGCACGGCCAGCTCCAGCGGTTTCGAACCGCCCGCCGTATCGCGCACGAGTACGTACTGGTCGGTCATGCGCGAAAGGCTTACGTTGGCGTAGCGCAGCAGCGCGTCAAATGTGATGCCCTGCGCCAGGCGAGAAAACTTATCGCCCTCGCGGCTGCCGATGAGCAGATTGAGCCGCCCCCACTTTTCCACGCGCTGCTTCTGCTCGCGCTCCGTGATTTTAAGCTCACGCAGCGCCTTGCGATTTTGGCCGATATCTTTAAGGCTTTGCGCGATCAGTGCCTTTTGTTCCGTTCCGCTTATGATCAGCTTGTCCAGCGCCCCCAAAGCGGCTGAAAGTGCTGAATGCTCTGGCCTTTCTCCCAGCGCCGCCGCGGCTGCCGAAAACGCCGCTTCTGGCTCGTCGTCCGGCAGCTCCAGCCCTTTTGTTTGCACCAGCGCCAACGCATAGGTATCCGCCAACGCCGCCTGCGCCTTCTCCAGTGCTTCGCGCGTGCGCGCAATATCGCGGCCGTTCTGTTCCAACGCGGCAGCACCTGTATCCCGCTGCGTGCGTTGCCGCTCCTTTAACGCCTGTGCGTCCTTCGCTGCCTTGTCTGCGGCGGCTTCCTCCGTATCAGGATTTCTATTGCCGAACAGCGTTTCGCGCCGCTTCGCATATTCATCCAGCGTTCCCTGCGCTGTCTTCAGCTCTTCGCGCAGTGCACTCGCTGTGTTTTGCGCCTCGCCGATCTGCTCCTTGCGCAGCGAAACGGCCTGCACATCCATATCGATCTCGCCCATGCGGGCTGCCAGCCTGCGGGCATCGTCTGCTGCCTCTGTCTGTTTTTTTAGCAGTGCGGGGTACTGCTGCAGCCGTTTCTCCGCTTCCGCCAGCGCAGTATTGGCCTGCTCCGCCGTGGCTCCGCTTTGCGTTTCGCCCAGCGTTTCCGCATGCTTAGCCGCAGACTGCTTAAATTCCCTGATGCGTTTTTCGATATCGGCAAGCCGCTGACCGCACTCCGCGATTTCGCGCTCGATGCGCCGCAAAGCGGCATCCGATTCCTTTCGCTGCGTTTCAACCGCCTGCAAAAAACTTTGCTGCGCCGCGCTTTTCGCGTATGGGTGCTGCGTCGCGCCGCATAACGGGCAGGGCATGCCGTCCTCCAGCCTTTGACGTTCTTCGCCGAACTTCTCCTCGAGCAGCGCGTACTCGTACTTTTGCTCAACCTCCGCAGAATGCGCCTCTGCCTGCCGATGCCGGGCGTCCAGCTGGCTCATGCACTTTTGCTCAGTTTCCTTTTCGGCCTGTGCTTTTGCAGCGGCTTCGCGTGCCTCGGCAAACGCCGCTTCCGCGCGCAGCGTTTCGGTATGTGCGCGCCAATATGCTTCATCCTTACCGTTCAGCAGGGCATCGATTTGCGCGCGGATACTCTGCTGCTGCTTTTCCGCAGCGTCCAGCTCCGTCTGCACACCCGCACGCAGCAGCGCGGATACGTCTTCCGTATCGTACATTGCCTTAAGCCGCGGCCCGTCCGCCTCTGGCTCGTATCCCCGGAATATTTCCACGATCTTTTTTTTATGCTCCAGCACTGCGGCGTCCCGCTCCTGCGCTGCTTTATCGATCCGCGTGCACTCCTTGCGCTGCCCGTCTATCTTGATATCGAACGCGCGCACGGATTTCAGCATTTCGCGCAGCGCTTCCAGCGCTTCTCCCGCGCGTTGCTCCGTACGCTGCGCTTCATGCAGCCGTGCTTCGCTTTCCGTCAGCGCCTTTTGAAGCACGGGCGTTTGCGCCATGTCGTCTGCCAAAGCTTTCTCAAAGCTGCAGACCCGGGTCAGCGCGTCGGTGCATTGCCGCAGCGCTTCGCGCAACTCCGCCTGCCTCGGCAGCGCTGCTTCGAGTGTTTGCAGCTCATGCGCATATGCCGCCTCCTGCGCTTCGTCGGGCAGTACGATCAGAGCGGATTTCATACGTATCTGCTCCAGCGCGGCTTCTTCGAGCCGCGCGCGCTCAAATACCGCGGCGGAGATGCGCCGGTAAAGCCCCATATCGGTGACCTGTTCCAGAATCTCCGCGCGCTCGTTTGCGCTTGCTTTTAAAAACTCTGCGAAGCGGAATTGTGCGAGCAGTATCGAGCGCGTGAACCGGCCGTAATCGAGCCCCGTCGCTTCCACGATTTTAGCGTCCGCCTCGCGGATGGAGGCCGCCACCGTTTTAAAGCCGTCCCCTGTATATTCGATGATTTCGCGCTCCACAGGGCGGAACGGGTCTTTGCCGTTGCTGCGCTTGTGCGCAAATATCGCCTTGTACCGTTTGCCGCGCGATACGAACACCGCTTCTGCTTTGCAATAATCCATTCCCTTGGTCATGAGTTCGTCCTGCGAGGCGCTGACGGTGCCTATACGCGGCGTCTGCCCATACAGCGCGAGGCATATCGCGTCGAGCACCGTGGTCTTGCCCGCGCCCGAAGGCCCCGTGATCGCGAAAAGCCCGCCCGAATATCCGCGGTCAGTAAAGTCCACCTCGAACCTGCCCGCGAGAGAATTGATATTTTCGATCGAAACCTTCTCTATTCGCATGCGGCTTCCTCCTCCAGCGAGAGAATGATCTCGTTGAAGCATTCAGTCATCTCGCGCTGCTGCCCCTCATCATAGCCGCGCTCGTTCATACAGCGCAGAAATACGTCCTGAACGGCAAGCGTTTCAAGCGATTCTCCAGGCTCTGACGCGCCCAGCACGCTTCTCATCACCGCGGTGTCCCGCACGCTTAAAATCTGCGCGCGCTTGTCCTTCACCGCGTCAAATACGTCCGCGGTAAGATGCGCACATATCGCGTCGCCCGTGTGCGTGACCTCGATCCACACGTCCTCGTCCGCCAATTCCTCAAGCCGCGCCATGATCTGGGCGCGGTTGCCAAAGACCGCCTCAAGCCGCTGAAATACCGGCACCTCTATCTCTTCGATGCGCAGGGCGTCGCCCAGCGCTGCCTCGATCACAACTTTCTTTACGCCCGCTTCGGAAAAGCTCATAGGCAACGGAGCGCCGCAGTAGCGGATATGCTCTCTGCCCGCCACGCGCTGCGCGCCGTGGATATGCCCGAGCGCCACGTAGGAAAACAGCTCCGGAAATATATCCGCACCCACCTGCCCGAGGCTTCCCACGTACAGCTCGCGCACGCCGTCGCCCTCGCTTCTTGCTGCGCCTGCCGCAAACAGATGCCCCGTCGCAATCACAGGCACGTCACCGTATTTGAGCTGCGCCTGCTGCGCCGCATGCGCGATATCCGCATACACCTGCGCGGTGGCGCGAACCACTTTTTCGTCGTTCGCCGCTTCGTCATCCGCACGCGCGATGTCGCTGCGGCGAAGGTACGGCACGGCGCAGCACAGCGCCGCGACATTTCCGTCCTCACCCCGCAGAGGTATCACACAACGTTGCGCGTCGCCCATCGTCCCGATCACATGGATATTCAGCCGCTCCAGCACGCCGGCGGGCGCTTCGAGCAACGTGGGGGAGTCGTGGTTGCCCGCGACAATCACAACCGCAGCACAGCATGTCCCCATAAGCGACATGAGAAAATCGTAGTAAAGCCGCTGCGATGCGCCGCCGGGCACGCCCGTGTCGAACACGTCGCCCGACACGACCAGCGCGTCGATACCGCGCGAAACGATGGTTTCGCGCAGCCATGCTAAAAATTCGCCGTGCTCCTCATGGCGCTTCTTATTGTGCAGCATTTGACCGATATGCCAGTCCGACGTGTGGAGTATCTTCATACCGCCTCCGATATTGAAGTGAAGCCTAAAGTTTCTATATACTTTTATTCATTCTATCATGCGCGTTTTGCCTTTTCAACGTGGGGAAATGAAAAGAGGACTATGCCCTCTCTGACCACTGACAAACTTCGTTTGCCAGCAGTATTTTGTGGATTACCCATCTTTATTATTGCTTTTCTCGGGGCGTTGGTGTCACCGGCAGGCTAATCTTCGAAGCTGAGGGAGCGAAGCCCTCTCACTTAACTGTATACCCGTTTATGTCAGCTCCAGTACGTATGAATCTGTACATACCCGCTGTCAAAGTCGATTATTGCGAGGGCATATCGCGCGCCTTCGCCCGGCTGGATTTTATATTCCTTCACAGAACCGTCCGCTGTCACTTCGGCATCCTGCAAACCCGGGGAAGCATCTACCCAAGCCGCAAGATCCGCTTCGGATAAATAAAAGCTGACATTATGCCCCCGTGTGCACGTATTCCCTTCCGTATTAATCTTTAGCTCCGAAGCCGAATCCGGCAGCGGCGCGAGCCTTGCCCATGCCTTAGTCGCTTTCAGCCCGCTTTGATCTTGCCTGTTGAGCGTATCTGGCATACCATTATGGCTCAGCCAAAAATACAGGCAAAAGCACAGCACAACCAGAGCGCATATCGCGAAAAATAAAACCTTGGTTTTTTTGGTCACGGCGCTTTCCTCCGTTTCCGCTTATACCTGTCATCTTCAAGATACCGCCGGACGCCTTCCCACAGCGCATCCGCTTTTTGTGGTGGCTGTGCGGCAAACTCAGACGCAAGGGCCTTTGCAGCTTAGCGCTGCCCTCTGCCGGAGAGATATGCGATTATTACCGCTTGAATTGCTTCTCTGGCAGCCAGTTACAGATCCTTACCCTCCTGCTTCGCGCCGCAGCGGTTGCAGTATTGGGCTGTCCGCTTTATCTGCGCGCCGCATTCGGAACAAGCCCGCGTAGCCTCCACCCCCTGTGCGGCAGGCGGCGGTACGGGTGGCTCGGATGACGGGATATTCGGTGCGAGTTGCGGCGCATACGGTGCGGGCGGTACGTAGGGCATATTGTACGGCGCCGCGGGCGGTACCGGCGGAACCGGCGGCAAAATACCTTTACATTCCGAAGGCTCAAAGCGGTCGCCTTTAAAATAGATCTGAGCGCTGCCGCCGCTTTCGATATTGAACATCAGCGGCGCGCTTTCCCTTCCGTCCTCGCTGATTGCGCGCAGCGTATTCTGCCGCTGCCGCGTCTGCGTGGAGCGCGATGCGCCGTTGCCGAGGTTGCCTACCGTCTCTGTATTTAATATAAACTTCCAGCTTGTGATGTCGCCCCTCATGCTGTAGTCGCGGATGATTTCGATCGCAGCGGGTATCTCCAAAGGGTCGGGGTTGGGTACCGCCGGGGGAACAACCCCATAGGGCGCCGGCGGATAGGGCATACCCGGGTATGGTACACCCGCATACGGCATTGGCGTGGCAGGATAATAGTCGCCCGGTTTGCAGCTTTTCGCAACCAAATATGCAATCAGCGCTCCGATGGCCGCAGCACCGTAACCGACCGCCGCGATCGTCAGCAGCTCGGTATTGTTCACGCCGTCCGCGACATATCCAAACGCCAAAAGCGCAACAGTGCAGCCTATAATCTCCAAACCGAACCAGAGCACCAGCGTCAGCGCAATAAACCCGGCCGGCCTTCTTCCGCGCGCCAGCACTATTTTTTTGTTGTGCAGCGCCAGTAAAATGCCTATCGCAATATCCATATGATTTCACCTCCTGCGGCGCTGAAGCCGCATGGTATTATTCATTTTATATTACAACAAATTATATATCCGTACGATGCTGTTGGCAACAAATAAAGCCGCCTGTTTTCAAGCGGCTTTATTTGTATTATATCTTCAGCTTCGCGAAGCGCTCCATCGCGCGTGCCGTGTTCTCGCGCGTATTGAACGCGGTCAGGCGGAAATAACCTTCGCCCGCGCTGCCAAAGCCCGCGCCCGGCGTTCCCGCGACGCCCGCATCCAGCAGCGCGTCAAAAAAGTCCCACGACGGCATGCCGCCCGGCGTCTTTAGCCAGATATAGGGCGCATTGACGCCGCCGAAGTTTTCGATGCCCATCGCATCAAGCCCCTCGCGGATGAGCCTTGCGTTGTCCATATAGTAATCGATCGTATCCTTGATCTGCGCTTTGCCTTCATCGGAATAGCACGCGAGCGCGCCTTTTTGCGTCACGTAGGGTACACCGTTAAATTTGGTGGTGTGCCTGCGGTTCCACATCGCGTTCAGGCTGTGCGGCTCACCCTCTTCGTCCGCTCCATACAGCGCTTTGGGGATTACGGTAAACGCGCAGCGCGTGCCCGTAAAGCCCGCCGTTTTGGAGTAGCTGCGAAACTCGATCGCGACCTCTTTCGCGCCCTCGATCTCGTAGATGCTGTGCGGCACATCCGCTTCGCGGATATACGCCTCATACGCTGCATCGAAAAGAATCAGCGCACCCGTTTTACGCGCGTAATCCACCCACACTTTGAGCTCGGCGGTTTTAAGCACCGTACCTGTCGGGTTATTCGGGTAGCAGAGGTAGATGATATCCACATTGCCCTGCGGCAGCGCAGGCTTAAATCCGTTCTCTGCGGTGCACGGCAGATAAGTGATGCCCTGATACCTTCCGGCGGCTTCGTCATACCCGCCCGCGCGCCCCGCCATTACATTGGTGTCCACGTATACTGGATAGACCGGGTTTAAAACCGCGATATCGCACATCGGAGAGAAAAGCTCCTGAATGTTGCCGGTGTCGCACTTCGCGCCGTCCGAAACGAATATCTCGTCGGGCGCAATGCCCAGCCCCTTATAATCGTTGTTTGCAATCGCTTCGCGCAGCCAGAGGTATCCCTGTTCCGGGCCGTAGCCATGGAAACCCTCCGCTGTGGCCATATCGTCCACGGCTTTGCGCATCGCACCGGTAACCGCCTTTGGCAGCGGCTGTGTCACGTCGCCGATGCCGAGTTTGATGATGCCGGCGTTATTCGGATGCGCTGCAATGCGTTTTGCCATTTCTGAAAACAGATAGCTGCCCCGAAGCCTCGTATAATTGTCATTGATGAGTACCATTCGATGTATCTCCTTTATCTTCCGCAAAAAGCGTTCTGTATCGCGCTTCTCATCGCATCCACCGGCGCTTTTTGGCCCGTCCAAATCTGAAATCCGATCGCGCCCTGATGCAAGAGCATGCCATGCCCGTTGATTGTTTTGACCGCGCCCCGGCGGCGCGCTTCCTTAAGGAACGGCGTATCGGGCGGGTTGGGGATCACGTCGCACACCGTAAGGCCGGGATGTACGCCGGACATATCGATATCCGGCATGGAGGTATCAGGATATAGCCCGACCGAAGTCGCGTTGACGAGCAGCCCTGAGTCCTCAGGTATGGACATGCCGCCCTTCCATAACACAAACTCCGCTTTGCAAAGCGCAGTGTTGTTGATCTTGTCCGCAAGCGCGCGCCCGCGCGTTTCGCTGCGATTGATCACGTAAATTTTCGCGGCGCCCGCCAAGGCCGATTCCACGGCGATTGCCTGCGCGGCTCCGCCCGCGCCCAGAAGGGCGATTGTTGCGCCAAGAAGAGAGACGCCTTCCTCCTGCGCCGCGCGCACAAAGCCCTGTCCGTCAGTGTTGTAGCCGATGAGGCACCCTCCGTCGTTTTTAACCGTATTGACCGCGCCGATAAGCTGCGCGCTTTGGTCGATACAATCCAGATATGCCATGCAGGCAACCTTGTGCGGTATGGTTAAATTGATACCGCGGAAATTCAGCGCGCGTACCGCGCGCATTGCGTCTCCCAAGTCTTCGGGCTTAACCAGCAGCGTCAGGTAGTGCCAAAACAGCCCCGAAGCCGCAAAGGCCGCGTCCTGAATCACCACTGCCGGGTTTTCGTCCACGGGGTATCCAAATACGCCCACAAGCTCCTGCCTGAAACTTTTCGTCATGCGCACCTCCGAAGATATTTACGGTACTGTATTCCCATTCTACCGTCCGTGCGCGCGTGCGTCAACCTTTCAGCTTTCGTCATAGATGCTAAGCGGGATGTGGATCGTCTGACCGGGGCGTACGTCCATGGGCTTGATGCCGGGATTCAGCGCGCAAAACGTGGTGATATCGATTTGCAGCCTGCGCAGCACATCAAAGAGCCGTTCACCTTCGGCGAGCGTGTAGCTCTCTTCTCCGCGCCGCGCGGGTATAATAATCACCTGCCCCGGTATATACCGCCCCGGATTGAGGTATGGGTTGGCGGCAAGCAGCTGCCTTAACGTGACCCCGCCGCGCTTTGCGACGCGCAATAACGTATCGTAGCGCTGTATAGCATAAAAAGCGCCGCGGCGGCATGAGCCGGATGCGCAGTATATTTTGACGGTGTGGCCGGGAATCAGCGCACCAAGCTGCGCAATTTCCTGAACCCCCAGCCCGAACTTGCGCGCGACTGCAGCGGGCGTATCGCCGCTTTGCACGGTATATTCAAAATAAGAACCGGATTGCCGCGCCATCACATTTCCGCCTTTGATAATAGAATAATATATACTATTTAGCGGGAAGCGGTTTCATGACGCGCCATAAGGGGACCACTGATTAAATGAGGTATGACGTAATTGGCGAGATGAGTTTGCGGCCTGTAAGGAACAAGACCGCAGGAATAGCAGCGCTATTTCAAGGCCTTGTGACGCAGCGGGGCGTAAAATTCAGCCGCCAAGGCGGCATATCGAATTAATCTGCGGTTCCTTTGGATTTGTCCTCAATCAGCGAGATGAGCGGGTACATTTCATTATACTGCTTTTGTAAAAACAAACGGCTGCCCTTTAAAAACAGCACTTCAGCGGCGCTGTCCGCAGCGGCGAGTGAAAGCCGCTCGTGCGCGCACAGCACGGGCGAGACCCCGTTGATGTCGCCTGTCGCCTGTTTGTTGAGGCATCCGCAGTGGTGGTTGCAGCGCTCCCTGATCGCGCAATCCCCGCATACGCCGCTTGTGCTCTCTGAGCGCTCATACAGCGCATGGCGGAGGTCCTCGTCCACGCCGGAAAACACATCGCCCAGGCGGTACTGCGCCTCGCCCACGAACTGCACACACGGGTACAGGCTGCCGTCCGTATCCACCGAAAGCTGGCGGATACCCAATTGACAGCGCTCGCAGCGGTAGCCCTCGCCGTCGATGTGCGAGCGCATTTTGACCTCGAAAGGCGAAAAATAGAACTTGCGCTCCTTAAGTGTCCAACGCACGTACATCTCTGCGAGGCGCGCAAACTGGCGCTCCAGCTCCTCCATGTGCGCGTCCGTCCACCCGGCGGACGGCTCGTAGTTGAGCGAGCAGATGTAGTACTGAAAATCAAGATCGCAGAGCTTCTGTATGCCGTCGGCATAATACTGCACCGTATCGGGGTTCACGACCATCATCGCGCACGCGTAGGGCTGAAACTTGAGCAACCGTTTTGCGGCGCTTTCCACCTCCGCGTAGCTGCTGCCGCCGCCCGCCGTGCGGCGGTGCGTGTCGTGCGCGGCCTGAGTGCCGTCGATGCTGAGCGCGATCATCACGCGGTTATCCGTGCACCAGCGCAGAAAATCGTCGTCCAGCAGCGTGCCGTTCGTTGTGATTTTGAAATGGAAGCGGCATCCCTCGCGCTGCTCCACCTCTCGCCCGTAGGCTACGGTATCGTATATCAGCTGTTTTTCGAGCAGCGGTTCGCCGCCGAAGAACGATATGCCCGCGTCAGCGCCGCGCTTTGCGGCACGGTCTACCGCTGCCTTCGCCGTTTCCGATGTCATGCGCCTCTTTTGCAGCTTGTGGACGTAGCAGTAATGGCAGGCGAGGTTGCAGTCGCTTGTGATATGCAATGTGTAATGCATCAGATGATCCCCTGCGCTTTCAGCCACTCGCAGAAATCCTTCACCTGCGCGGAAAGCTGCGCGACCGAAAGCGCGCGGTTTTCTTCGGCAACCTGCTGCGAAATATCGTCCGGTCCCTGTTCAACGCATGCAAGCGGGTCGTACAGCACGCCAATAGCAGCTTCAGCCAAATTGTCAAACGCTGCGTTCTCCAGCGCTTCGCTGAGCTGTGCCGCCGCGTCCTGCGTGGCGTAGCTTTCTACCGAAACCTCATATCCCGTGTCCCGATGCCACGCTTTCACGTCCTTCACCGAGACAAACTCGATCGACACGCCATGCGCTGAGTCGGTAAAGTCGGGCATTATTGACACCGGTGTGTCCGCCTCGGCTTTATTCTCCGGTTCATAGATATTGGTCACCGGCTGCAGCACGCCCTCCAGTAAGGGTGCGCCTTGCGTTGAAAATG
This sequence comes from uncultured Christensenellaceae bacterium, assembly GCA_964561895.1. Lineage (GTDB taxonomy): Bacteria > Bacillota > Clostridia > Christensenellales > SZUA-584 > JAEWCC01. The sequence continues at coordinate 12,741 of CAZLRM010000010.1, forward strand.
CAAGGCCGTATTCCTTCGCGACGCCGTTGATCACCGAGAGCGCCTCGTCCTCCGAGAGGAATGCGGGCGGCGAAACCATCACGCAGCCAAACGCCCCCAGCCCTTCGCCGTGCAAAAAAAGCGGTGCAACGGATATTGTGGGAGCCGCCGCCTCACCTATGGGGATATCGCTCACAATGGGCGTGGCGTTTATCGTCTCCTCCGTTGTAATTGAGGGGGCAACCGGTATGCCCGCCGTGCGCGACGGCTCGCACCCCGCCAGCGACATCGCCGCGAGCGAAGCA
>CAZLRM010000010.1:13124-23262 GCA_964561895.1 uncultured Christensenellaceae bacterium
GCCCGCCGTGCGCGACGGCTCGCACCCCGCCAGCGACATCGCCGCGAGCGAAGCAAGCGCGATCTTCGCGGCAGGGCTTTTTACCCAGCGCAGCGGCAGGCTGGCCTTGATCTGCTCCGCGCCAATATCCTCTTTGCGCGGATACTGCGGCATTTTAGATTCCTTAACGGGCTTGATCTCCATAGTTGGCCTCCTTAAAGAAGGATTTATTGTAAGACGTTCGCACCTTTAGATTGGTTCCGGTATCAGGGATAGTACCGGAAAACGGTAAAATATCAGGAACGCTTTTTCCTGTTTTCCAGCTTCAATCTTTGTGCAAAAGTGCCGTCGTCGTATTTATCGGCATACTTTTTAATCGTACTCGATACCAGAAAGAACATAACGCCGCACAAAAAGAACAGGCCGCCCGACAAATAAAAAAGATTATTAAGCGTCATTGACAGCGTAATCTGGGAAGAGCCAAGACAAAAGTAACACGCACCCAGCGCCATATGTGATTCATACTTTTTTATGAGCATGCTGTACTTTTCAAAGGGGTCGGCAAACACATGGATGTCCCCTTCGCGCTGATCCTTTCTAAACAGCGCCCATTCCCGCGTGCCGCATACGAGCACTGTGCTTTTGTCCGCAATTCGGCTGATGATGCCGTCCTGCTCCTTCCTGCTCTTTTCAAAATAGATGTATTCATAATAATAACGGTTCTCGCTTTCCTCAAAAGTATACGAAAACCCATTGGTTTTGATCAGCCTCCAGCCCTCCTGAGCGGCCAGCCAATCCTGCTCCTTTTGGATATCAAAAAACAGCTTGACCACCTTTTTCACGCTTTTTCTCCTCAATCGATCCTGTTATCATATTACATTATTTTAGCAGCCGGGGCAATATAAAAGGCGAGCCAAAAGGGCTCGCCATAAAACAGGACGCAGAAAAATTAAGCTGCGCCTGACAGAAAAGCTGTGCCTCAGGAAAAGCAAGTTTCCTTTTGGCCAGCAACTACATTTTATTTTACTCCGATATAAAAATCAATGGTTTTCGTCAATTACTCTGTGTTCTGGGGGATGGCAGCGGCTGCAGGGCGTTTTGCCTTCGGTGACAGCCTGTTCCAAAGAAACGGGCATCTTGGAATCGGTGAGGTAAGAGCAGCCTTCGGTGTGGTATTTTTCGCCGCTTTTGGTCACATAAACGATGGTTTCATCTGTATAGTATGAAAGATAATCTTCGGTATCCTCAGGCTGCCCGCGCAGTACAATGCCTCCCCCGCGCACGGCACCGGAAGCGCAAGCCGAAAGCGTAAAAATAGCACATATCAATATCATCAGAAGTTTAATTCGATTTAAAGACATAGAATTATTATACATAAAACAGCAGAATATTCAATATGCATGGACACTTTACAAGCCCTGCTCAAAAAAGATATAATTTGTTGAACAATTGTGCAAAGGGGGGATCTATTCCATGAAGGAAAGCGACTTTTTAAAGTTCCCGTTTTACGCTGGCATGAGTGAAGAGGATAAGGCGTTGCTGCGCAAGAAGATACAGATCCGACAGATCGAAAAAGGTCAGATGATCATGGGGGACAACCGCCGGTGCGCCGGCATTCCCATGGTGATCAAAGGAAGATTCCGGCTTTTTCGGGTATCGGAAAAAGGCAGAGAGCTGACGTTGTACCGCATCAACGAAGGGGAGCTTTGCATACTCGCAGCGGTGTGTGCGCTGGGAAACTCCGAATACGATTTTACCGTACAGGCTGAAATGGACGGAGAACTCGCGGTGATGCCACCCGACACGTTCAAGGAGCTGATATACCACAGCTCCGCTTTCCGAATCCATGTTTTCAACGCGCTGGCATACCGTTTATTAAGCTCTATAGACACGATTGAGATGCTGATTTTCATGAGCATCGAGGAGCGGCTTATGGAGTACCTGCATCGCAGCGCCAACGCCGCGGGCGTGGTGGAAGTAACGCACGAACAGCTTGCGGTGGAATTAGGATCCTCTCGCGAGGTCATCACGCGCCAGCTTCAGAAAATGGCGGAGAAGGGTATACTGTTATTAAAACGCGGGAAGATTGTGCTTAAATATTCGTCAAATTGATTAAAGAGTTACGGAAAGTCAATTTCATCCCGCGTCGCCTTATAGGATATCAGCGAACCCACGGCGGATATAAAGTTCCCGAGTATATTCTCTTGTTCGGGGTTCATTCCTTCGGTCATGATTTCGGCGAGCAGTACAGCTAACAGCAAACCGCCTTTGGAGGGCAGCACCTGAAGCCAGATCTTGCATTCCCCGGTGCCGCTTTTCTTATCGTCACTGCTTTTGGTTTCGGTATCATCATTGCTATCAGTTTTTTCGCTGCTTTTTGTATTATTTCGCGCGCTGCGCTGACTTCCCGTACCGTAGGCAGGCGGCATATCGCCGTACTCTTCATCGTTAAAATTGCTCATGGCCGCTCCGATCCGCTGCAATTTTGGGTTTACGGTACAATTCTATTCTGAAGAGTCGTTTGTATTCCGGCCTTGGCAATGAAAGAAGCCCGCATGAAGCGGGCCGCAAGTTACTTTAAAAATCCTTTTAAGATCGTATCCTCGGCTTCCTTTTCCGTAAGGCCCAGCGACATGAGCTTTAAGAGCTGCTGTGATTCGATCCGCCCGATGGCCGCCTCGTGCACGAGCTGCGCGTGCTCGCTGTATGCGCCGATTTTTGGTGTGGATATCACGACAGCGTTGCCCATAATGATGGCGTCACACTGAATATGCCCGCGGCAGCGGTTGTACCCGTCAAGGTCGAACATGAACTCCTGCTTTGAGTGCCCGCGCGCGACGGAGCGCGATATCACCTGCGCCGAGGCGTCTTCGCCCCTCATACGGATGTCGATGTTCGACTTCGCTTTCTGCAGAAAATCGGTGAGCAGCCGCTCTGTGACGATGAGCTTCGCCCTGTCAGCCAGCGTGATCTGTGTATCACGTTCCGTATCGTCCACGCCCATGATCTGCACGAGCTCCAGCTCCACGACAGCGTCTTCCTCCGCGTGAATGACGGTTTTCGGGTTCAGCACGCGTTTGCCCGCGCCGGGGCCCTCTCCGTAGTGCTTTTCGACGTAGCGCACGTGCGCGCCCTTGCGGATGAAGAACTCATGCACGCCGTCATGCTGCTCCGTTTCGCTGCCCGCGTTGTGAATGCCGCAGCCCGCGACGATGAGCACATCCGCGCCTTCGCCGATCTCAAACGTATTGTACACGACGTCCGTCATGCCCTCCGCCGAGAGTATTACGGGGATGTGTACGCTCTCGCCCTTTGTGCCGGGTTTTACAATGACGTCGATACCGGGTTTATCCTGCTTGGTAACGATGTCGATATTTGCAGTGGTGTTGCGCGCCGCGCCTTCGCCGTTGCGGCGGATATTGTACGCGCCTTTCGGTATATCGTGCAGATCGGCTACCTTTTCGAGCAGCAGCTTATCGAGCGCACTCAGCATATTCCTGCCCTCTCTTTCCGCAGTTCTGACGGCAGAGACAGCTGGCCTCCGCGTTGCCTGAATCGAGTATTTCTTCCCGCGGTATGGGGGAAAGAGTCCCTTCTTTCATCAGCAGTATCTCGTCAGCCAGTTCCAAAATGCGCTCCTGATGCGATATGATGACGATTGTGGTGTCGGTTTTGCCGTGAAGCGCGCGAAACGTATCGGCGAGCTTCTGAAAGCTCCAAAGGTCGATACCCGCTTCCGGCTCGTCAAACACCGCGACTTTTAAGCTGCGCGCGAGCACCGTCGCGATCTCGATGCGCTTCATTTCGCCGCCCGAGAGCGTAGAATCCGCGTCGCGCTTTAAATAATCCTGCGCGCAGAGCCCCACGCCAAACAGCATGTCGCAGATGCTGTCCTTGTTCTTGCCGCCGGAAAGCGCAATGAGCTCACCTACCTTGATGCCTTTAAAACGCGGCGGGTTCTGGAACGCATAGCCGATGCCGTGCTGAGCGCGCTGCGTGATATCCATATCTGTAATGTCCTGCCCGTTGAGCAGTATGCGGCCTGCCGTAGGCGGCTGCAGCCCCATGATGACGCGCGCGAGCGACGATTTGCCGCTGCCGTTAGGCCCGGTGACGGCGTATATCTTTTTATCGTGCAGTACTGCGCTGACGCCGCGGAGTATGTTGCGGCCGCCGCTGAGCTGCAGTGAGATATCTTTAAGCTCCAGCATGGTTTTTCTCCTTTGTGCTATTCTTGCGTGTGTAAGATTATAATATGGAAGAAGGGTAAACACAATACCCGACATTCTGCCGGCAGAAGTGTTTGTTGCGCAAAGCGGGCTTTTATACCGTTTGCTCAATTTGCGCTGATGATGTAATATAGGGGTGCATTATCAGACAGGTTCCCATATCAATTGCGGAAGGAGGTTTTATTAGTAAAGGAAACCGCTATCATATATTTATTTCTGATCCTTTATTAATCTGTAAAAATGAAAATTGTATATGTCATGGACCAGTATGACGACCGCAACAACGGCACGACGATTTCGGCTGCGCGTTATATTTCGCAGCTTCGGCAGCGGGGCCATGAGGTGCGCGTGATCGCGACCGGAAAACCCGCTCCGGATAAGTTTGTCGTACCATGCGGTAACTTGGGCCCGTTTCAGCCGCTCGTACAAAGCCAGGGTATGATGTTCGCGCGGCCCGACGATGCCGTAATCCGCGAAGCGCTTTGCGGCGCGGACATCGTGCACCTGTTTTTGCCTTTCAAGCTGTGCATGAGAACGCGCCAGATCGCGCGTGAGATGGGCATTCCGCACATGGCGGCGTTCCATTGCCAGCCCGAAAATGCGACGTACAGCATCCACATGAAGCGCTTTACGCTGCTGCCGCATATCATCTACCATTGGTTTAATCGGCGCTTTTACCGCTACATCCGCGACATCCACTGCCCGTCGCAGTTTATCGCGGATCAGCTGAAAAGCCACGGCTACAAATCGCGCATGCACGTGATATCAAACGGAATTGACGAAGCGTTCAGGCCCGTTGATGCGGAGAAGCCCGCCGAATGGCAGAGCAAGTTCGTGATACTGATGGTGGGCAGGTTTTCCGCCGAAAAGCGGCAGGATCTCATCATCAAAGCCGTGATGAGATCCCGGCACGCGCAGGATATACAGCTTGTGTTTTTGGGGCGCGGGCCGCTGCAAAAGCGATATGAGCGGCTCGGCAGGAATCTCATCAACAAGCCGGTGTTTAGCTATGTGCTGCAGGAGGAGATACTGAGGTTATACAACCAGGCCGACCTCTATGTGCACGCGGCGGAAGCGGAGATTGAAGCGATCGTCTGCCTCGAGGCGATTGCGTGCGGCCTTGTGCCGGTTATCGCAAACGCAAAGATGAGCGCGGCGCGCCAGTTCGCGCTAGATGCACGCAGTTTGTTTATAAACAAGAATGCAAAAGACCTTGCCGAAAAAATTGACTATTGGATCGAGCACCCGGATGAGCGAAAAGAGATGGGGAAGAGGTATTTGAAGCGCGCGAAGAGCTATGAAATTGAGCGGTCGATCGACCGCATCGAGGAGGTATACAGGCGCGTAATTGCCGAACAGCGCCCCGCGGCGGAAGACGAAAGCAACTTAAACCGCCATGTTGTGCACCTGCCGACGCCCTTTGCATGCCATGTGGATGAGCATTACCGCTTTATCAACCGCAACGTGCTGTTTAGGCTGGGTTCCAACCTGCTGTTCTATCTGGTTGCCGTACCCTTGCTCAGCGTCGCCTCAAGGTTGGTGTTCGGCCTTAAAATCATTGGCAAAAAGAATTTACGCTACGTCAAAGGAGGCGCGGTCACGGTAACGAACCACGTGCATATGCTCGATTCGCCCATGGTCGCGTGCACGCTGTTTCCGCGCAAGCCGCTGTTCGCTTCGCTTAAATCCAACTTCGAGATACCCGTCGTGCGGCGGCTCATCCGCATACTGGGCGGCGTGCCTATCCCCGAATCGCCCAAGGCGCTGGGCGCTTTTATGGAGGCGATGCGCGCGCAGCTTAAAAAGGGACGCATCGTGCACTTCTACCCAGAGGCGTCGCTGTGGCCGTGGCACGATACGCTGCGCCCGTTTAAAAACGGTGCGTTCCACCTCGCGGTCAAATCGGGCGTACCCGTGGTGCCGATGGTGTTTACGTTCCGCAAGCCGGGGCGGCTGGGCGCCAAGCTGCACAAAAAACCGCTCGTGACGCTTACCATCGGCGCGCCGGAGTACCCCGCGCAGAGCGGTTCGGAGCGCAGCCGCGTGGAAAGTATGAGGGAGGCCGTAGAATGCTCGATGGAGGCCATACTCTCGGGCGAGAGAAAAACGGCGTCGTAAGAAAAAGAGCAGCCTCCCGGAATAAGGCCGGCGGGGCTGCTTTATTATTTACGCGCGAAGCGCGGCGCCTCGCGAAAAATCAGGATGGGTTCATCAGCCCCTGCGGGTTCAGCATCTCGAGCCCGCCGTGATGAAAGCTGCCTTCGAACATCGTTTTTCCCTGGTGCGAGAGTAAAACCTCATAGCGCGCGGTGATGCTCTCCATAATGGTGCGGTTCATGCCGGTGGGCGTAGGCGCTTTAAGCGTACCCCGCGCGTCGCTATGGGCGCGTATGCGCAGCCGATATGCGCCGTGCGCCGCCTCCGCTTCAACGCCGCAGCCTTTTGCCGCGAGCGAAACCAGCCTGCCGCCGTTGTAGGTCGCGAAGCGGTACTGCCTGCCGCCGCACAGCAGCACGCAGATCAGCCCCGTGAATGAAAAGCCCGCAAAGGGGATGCTCGCCGCGGAGCACATCAGCGCGGTGTCCTGATGGCCGCACTGCATCCATACCCAGCTTTCGGGGAACGAACTGCCCCAGTCCTTTTCCATGTAACCGTCGGCATCATGAAATTCCATTGTACTGCCGCGAAAAGTGACACAGCCGTTGACGCGGTGCGAGAGGCTCAGCACCTCGTGGCGGCACTGCATCGCGGGCAAATACGAGAACGGCCCCATGATGGTGGGGTTTAAAAAACTGCGCCGAAGCTGAACATGCCCTGAATAGTACAGTGTTGCAAAGAGCCCAATCTCGCCAATATCAAGCAATACCTTGTGGGACGAGAAATGATTATTGCCTATAGAAACTATAAATTGATCCGGTTCGTAACGAAACTTATCAATTGGGAAAGGGATGAAGAAGCTTTGCGGCGGCTCCCCGAATATGAGCTGTATGAACGCGGCATCATTCCCGTCCGTGCCGAAAAAAACGCCCGGTATTACGGAAAACGCGGCGCTGTCCGACACCTGCTTGAAATACCAGCCCTCAAAAAAGGGACGCCCGTGGCGGCTGTGGAACGGAGCGGGATGAGAAGAGCGCAAGCTCACCTGTCTTCTGTATCGACGCGTGAGAGCGGCTCTTTCGCGGGGCCGGTTAAAACCTGTCCGTCCATACCGAAACGCGAGCCATGGCAGCGGCAGTCAAAGGATTTTTCGGTCGCGTTGTATTCCAACGGGCATTTCATATGCGTGCAATGCCCCGCGTAGGCGTGTATACGGCCGCTTTCGTCGCGGTACACCGCCTGCGCTTCGCCGTTTATGCGCAGCACCGCGCCTTCTCCGCGCGCGATATCTTCATAGCTGCCGGACGGTATATCGGCGTTGCCCACCGTGAACGCGCTTACCACTTCGCCTGCCTGAACGAACAATTCTTTGGCGGAAGCGCCCGGCTTGAAGCGCAGCGGCGAGAACATATCCGCTATCTCTTTGTCCACTCTTGTGGTTCCCGTGATGCTGTCCGCAATCATCGCGGCAGCCGCGGCGCTGTTGGTCATGCCCCATTTGTCATATCCCGCCGCGACGTATACACGGGGCGCTGTTGTTTGCACCGCGCCCACATACGGCATGCCGTCCAGCGGCGCGCAGTCCTGCGCGGCCCAGTGGTAATGCGGTTTGGGCGACGCGTGCTTAAAATCGGTGTGCAGGAATTCTTCAAGACGGTCAAAGCTGTTTCCCGCTTTATCCTCCTTGCCCGTGCGGTGCCCGAAACCGCCGAGCAGCAGCATCGTGCGATCGTTTGATGTGTGCGTACGCACGGAATGGGTGGGATCCTCGGCGGAGATATACATGCCGTATAAATCTGTTTTGGCGGCGTCTGTGCTGATGATATAGGAGCGCTCCTGATGCAGCCGCAAAAAGAAATGCCCCGGAAATTCGATCAGCGGGTAGTTGGTCGCGAGCACTACGGTATCGGCAATCAGGCGTCCGCCCATCGTGTGCAGCACGCAGGCGTCCTCCCGGTCTATACCCAGCACGCGCGTATGTTCATATATTTTGACGCCGGCGGTCTTAGCTGCCTGCGCGAGCGCATACAGGTATTTAAGCGGGTGAAACTGCGCCTGATTATCCATTACGATGGCCGATTTGACACGGTACGGCAGCTTGGTTTCGGATACGATGCGGCCCTGAATGCCGAGCTTTTCGTATGCCCTCATCTCCTTCTCTATACGATCGATCTCGGTTTCGTCCAGCGTATAGACATAGGCGGGCTGTGTCTCATAATCGCACGCGATATTGTGCTCCCCGATCAGCGTTTCAATGAGCTTTGCGCCCGCGGCGTTCGCCTGATAGTAGCTTTGCGCGCGGTTTTCCGTCAGGGTTTGCAGGTGCAGGCCGTGCTGCAGCGAAACTTTGGCAGTGGTGCGCCCCGAGGTGCCAAAACCCACGGTATCCGCCTCCAGTACGACAACATCCAGCCCTGCCTTACCGAGCAGCAGCGCCGTCGTAATGCCCGTCAGTCCCGCACCTACCACGGCGACGCCGCAGCGCATATCGCCCGGGAAGCACGGAAAGCCGTGCAGCGAAGCGGTATTCATCCATAGCGATTTGTTTTCCATACGTTTTTTCTCCGCAATTTTATGCCTTTAGTCTTACCTTTATAAAAAGAAAACATGCGGCAGATGAAATTTCGATTGTTATATGGTAGAATGTCTGTCAGTGCTCAGAATGGCGGAAAGAGGGTTTGCCCGGTGAAAAAACTTTTACAGTTCTTTAAGCAGATGGATAGAAAAACGGTGCGCATCATACTGTTCTCGCTGGCAGGCGTGCTGGCGGCTGCCGCCGTGACTATATTCGTTGTGCTGTACAGCGAGGGTGTAACCGCGGGGAGTAATGCGCAGGCCGTACTGCTTGCGAGCGGACTGACGCCGGAGGCGTCCGCTTCCGTAAAAGCATCGGATAAAACATCGACCGTGACAGACGTGCAGCTTGAAGCGACTCCAAGCCCGCAGCCCACGCTGGAGCCCGAGCTTAAAGGCTACAGCGTCGTTGCGCGTATCGATATCGATAAAATCGATCAGCACCTGCCCGTGCTGGCAGAAACGGTCAAGGGGGCGCTGAAAGTGTCGGTATGCTACTATGAAGGCACGATGCCCGGCGAGGACGGCAACATGGTGGTGACCGGCCATAACTATGCCAACGGCGCGCACTTTGGCAAGCTGGACAAGCTCGAAAAAGGCGATACCGTGCTGCTTACGGGCAAGGACGGAACGACGCAGACCTATACGGTATATGAGATCGACCACATCAAACCGGATGACTCGGATGCGTTGGGTGACACGGAGTACGCACGCGAACTCACGCTTTTGACATGCGAATCTCACGGCAACGGGAGGCTCGTCGTGCGGTGCAAAGCGCAGTAACGGGCAATCCGCGGGAGGCCATGCCGCTTGGGGCGTACGAAACGCGTATGTGCGTGAAAGGCCGCCAGCCTCAGGTCTGAGCTAAATTAACTTCGCAGGGTGACGTACGGAAGTCAGGGAATTGACGCAAGCGGAAGTGATGCCGCGATAACGCTTGCTTGGCAGGTTTTCAGCGAGTATGAAGCACCCGAACACAACGCGAAGTACGTGGAGACTTTCCGCGCGTTTATACAGCCGGAGGCGGTTTTCTTATGCGGAACGCGGGGGAGATGCGCATTTTAGGCGCTTTTACGGACAGCGGCCTGCGCGGCGCGCCGGCGGAAATGGACGCGGGGCATATCAGCCTGTTCTTTGTGCAAAAGGAATCGGCGGATTAAGCAAATAATCCGGTTCACTCAAGGAATCCTGCGGCGCAGACTATTCGAACCTTCGCGTAAACATATTCTCGCCTTTGACAAGGCTTTCAATCGTATCAA
>CAZLRM010000011.1:0-14374 GCA_964561895.1 uncultured Christensenellaceae bacterium
TTTTAATCTGCAGATCGCGTTTTCTACGGGGTATCTCGCGGGGCTGAAGGCATAAATTAATTGCATGGGCGGCTAGCAGCTGCTCGCAGAATTGGAACTCACAGACGGATAATGCCCACCGGGGCAGTTTATCCGCACCCATATATTACATTTAACAATACGGCACAGATCATTCCGCCGTTTTTTGATTGCCGAAATATCCGCATTATAATATAATTGTGCAGTCAGGGGCGGGAAGCTCCGACGAAAGGGTAAAACGAATGGCGACTCCAATCGAACGCATACGCAATTTTTGCATCATCGCGCATATCGATCATGGTAAATCCACGTTGGCCGACAGGCTCATTGAAGCCACCCATACCGTGCCGCAGCGCGATATGCACGAGCTGATGCTTGACACCATGCAGCTTGAACAGGAACGCGGCATTACAATCAAGGCGCAGGCAGTGCGCATGTTCTGCGAGAAGGACGGCGAGGAATACATGCTCAACCTCATCGATACGCCGGGGCATGTAGATTTTACCTACGAGGTATCGCGCGCGATGGCGGCGTGCGAAGGCGCGATACTCGTCGTGGACGCGAGCCAGGGTATCGAGGCGCAGACGCTCGCCAATGTGTACCTCGCGATGGGCAATAACCTCGAAATACTTCCTGTCATCAACAAAATAGATTTGCCAGCCGCAAGGCCTGATGAAGTGTGCAAGGAAATTGAAGACGTGCTGGGTATCGATACTTCTTATGCGCCGCGTATCAGCGCGAAGGAGGGCATCGGCACGCAGGATGTGCTACGCGCGGTTATCGACTATTTGCCAGCGCCCAAGGGCGACCGGGATGGCAGGCTGCAGGCGCTGATATTCGATTCTGTTTATGACAACTACAAAGGCGCGATCAGCTTTGTGCGCGTCAAGCAGGGCAGCGTGAAGGTGGGCGATGAGATACTGTATATGGCGGCGGGGAAGCGCTTTGATGTGACGGAAGTGGGTGTGTTTACGCCGACGCTGCTTGTGACGCCCGCGCTCTTTGCGGGAGAAGTCGGCTATATCGCGGCGAGCATCAAGAACGTATCGGATACCCGCGTGGGCGATACGATCACGAACGCGGAGGACGGCGTAACGGAGCCCCTGCCGGGCTACAAGGATGTCACGCCGATGGTGTTCTGCGGTATTTACCCCGCGGACGGCGCAAAATACGATGATCTGCGCGATGCATTGGCCAAGCTGGAGCTCAACGACGCCTCGCTGCTGTACGAGCCGGAGACCTCTGTGGCGCTGGGTTTTGGATTCCGCTGCGGTTTTTTGGGGCTGCTGCACATGGAGATCATACAGGAGCGGCTGGAACGTGAGTACGACCTCGACCTCGTAACGACCGCGCCGGGCGTCAGTTATAATATCATCACCGTCAAGGGCGAAAAGCTCGTCGTAGATAACCCTACGAACCTGCCGCCTGCCGTGATGATTGATTATATGGAAGAACCCGTGGTGGATGCTACGATCATGTCGCCCGACGAATACGTGGGCGCGATCATGGAGCTTTGCCAGGAAAAACGCGGCGTGTTCAAAAACATGGAGTATATTGAAGAAACGCGCGTGATGATCCACTACGAAATGCCTCTGAACGAAATCATTTACGACTTCTTTGACATGCTAAAATCCAAGACGCGCGGCTATGCCTCGCTCGACTATGAGTTAAAAGGCTACGTCAAAAGCGACCTCGTGCGGCTCGATATGCTGCTGAACGGCGATATGTGCGATGCATTGTCCATCATCGTGCACCGCGACAAGGCGTATGCCAGAGGCAGAAGTATTGCGGAAAAGCTCAAAGACGCGATACCGCGCCAGATGTTCGAGATACCGATACAGGCGGCGATCGGCGGCAAAGTCATCGCGCGCGAAACGGTGAAGGCGATGCGCAAGGATGTGATCGCGAAGTGCTACGGCGGCGACATATCGCGTAAAAAGAAGCTGCTCGAGAAGCAGAAGGAAGGCAAGAAGCGCATGCGGCAGGTAGGCAGCGTGCAGGTGCCCTCCGAAGCGTTTATGTCCGTGCTCAAGATGGACTGATGAAACCGCTCGCGCTTTACGTCCACATACCATTCTGCCGCCGCAAGTGCCATTACTGCGACTTCGTTTCTTTTTCGAACCGGGAGGACGTCATCGACGTATACATTGATGCGGTGGTTGCGGAAGCGCGGTTGTACGGCGAATTATTCAAAGAACATACTACGGACACCGTGTTTATCGGCGGCGGAACACCCTCGCTGTTAACCGCCTTACAGTTCAAAAAGCTGGTTGCCGGGCTTAAAGAAAACTGTAATATCGCTGCTGATGAATTCACCATCGAGGCAAATCCCGAAACGCTGGATGAAGAGAAGCTCGCATGCTATGCGGATTGCGGCGTGAATCGCTTAAGCATAGGTTTGCAGTCTCACGATAACATGATACTCGCCGCCATCGGGCGGCGGCACACGTGGGAAGACTTTGTATCATCACTGAATACCGCAAGAAAGTATTTTAAGAACATCAGCGCGGATACCATATTCGCGCTTCCGGGGCAGGTAGTGCAAAGCTATGAGGAAACGATAAAGCGGCTGATCGATTTGCGGCTGCCGCATATTTCGTGTTACGCGCTGAAGCTGGAGGAAGGCACAAAGCTTGCGGCGGTGTTCTGCGGCGCGGATGAGGATACCGACAGGCAGATGTACCACAATGCGGCACGGCAGTTGAAGGAAGCCGGATATCGGCACTATGAAACCTCCAACTTTGCGCTGCCGGGGTATGAGTGCAGGCATAACCTGAAATATTGGACAGGCGGGGACTACCTTGGCCTTGGCGCCGCGGCGCATTCATACCTGAGCGATGGAATGAAAGCGCGTCATGCCAATACCGAAAGTTTAGAAGAATATCTACGCCTGACAACAGAAGGCTTAAAACCTGTTGCCAGTACAGAGGTGCAGACGGAGGCGGACGGCCTTACTGAATACCTGATGCTGCGCCTGCGGTTGGCGCGGGGCATCGACGCCTCGGATTACAAAGACCGTTTCGGCAAGGATTTTTTTATACAATTTGAAAAGCCTATTGCGATTGCATTCAATGCGAAACTGATCGAAAAGGACGGAGCGGGCATCCGCCCGACGATCAAGGGTTTCGACCTTCAAAACGCGCTGATCTGCGAATTTATAAAAATAATATGAACAAATTATGCCCTATTGACTTTTTGAACAATCGGTGCTATTTTTATACGAGAGTGTTAGCACTCGACGCTAATGAGTGCTAACAAAGGAAGGTGAAAGCCATGGATTTAAACGAAAGGAAACTGGGCATTTTAAAAGCGGTCATTGATGATTACATCATGACAGGCCTTCCCATTGGCTCACGCACGATATCGCGCAAACATGGTATCGAGCTTTCCTCCGCGACGATCCGTAACGAGATGGCAGACCTTGAGGAACTCGGATATCTTGAGCAGCCGCATACGTCGGCGGGGCGCATACCTTCCAACAAAGCGTACCGGTTTTACGTGGACCGGCTCATGAGTGTGGCAAAACTCAATTCCGACGAGGCAAACCGCATCCGCAGCTATTTTGAAAACCGCGTGTCGGAGATTGAACAGGTGATGGAGCGTGCAGCGCAGGTGTTGTCCGATACGACGCACCATATTTCAATGGTGCTGAAACCGCAGCTTAAAAAGTCGCAGATGAGGCGTATACAGATCGTACGCATTACGGATAAAAAAGCGATACTGCTCATCGTGACAAGCGCTGGGCTTGTCAAGGATACGATGATTTCGATACCCGAAGGAACTCAGGCCGATTGCCTGGAGATGATCTCCAACATGCTTACCGACAAGCTGACGGGTAAGACCTTGGAGGAGGCGGAGCAGGATCTCGCGTCATGCATCCGCGACCACGCGCAGGCTAACGCCGAGTTTGTGTCGGATGTGCTGCAGGTCATTGAAAGCAGTGTGGAACCGCAAAGCGAACGTGGCCTTGTGCTCTCAGGGACGCAGAACATCATCGGTTTCCCGGAGTACATGAGCATTGAAAAAGCAAAAAGCCTGGTTTCTCTGTTGGAAACCAAGGATACACTGTACGACATGATGAAAAAAGCGACACAGCTCGAATTCTCCATCACAATCGGCAAGGAGAACGAAGCGGAAGAATTATTTGATATGAGCGTTGTGACAGCAACGTATAAGATCGGCGGGAAAGCGCTGGGCAGTTTCGGAGTGATCGGGCCAACGCGTATGGATTATGCAAAGATCGTATCGATACTGGGATATGTGGGAAGCAGCCTGGACAGCATATTGTCAAACTTTATAGAAACGGATGAGTAAGGAGGCAACAGACTGATGAGTGATGAGCTAAACAATCCATTAATGAGGGATACGGAGGAAAAAGATAAGACCGCACAAATATATGAACAGTGCGAAGCCGCAGAAACGGTAGAGGATGGAAAGACTAAAAAGAGCGGTTCAGCAAAACATATAAAGCTGGAAGCGGCGCTTGCCGCCGCAGAAAAGGAACGCGACGATCTCTTGGATAAATACCAGCGGACCTTCAGCGACTTCAATAACTATAAGAAGCGAAACCTGTCTGCTGCGGCATCGGCCAACCGTGACGGTCAGGCGGAAGCCATAGATAAGATATTGCCCGTATTGGACAGCTTTGAGCGTGCGCTTGAACCTTATGAGGGAAAACAAGACGACGCCTTTGTAAAAGGAATGTTCATGGTGTACCGACAACTGTCCGACGCGGTTTATGCGCTCGGCGTAAAGGAGATACCAGCGGGCGGCGAGCCGTTTGACCCGAACAGGCATCAGGCGATATCAATGCAGGATGCTGCGGAGGGCCAGGAATCTGGTATTGTTACGAACGTGCTGCTAAAGGGATATATGATGGATGATAAAGTGTTGCGGCACAGTATGGTCACAGTAAGCAAATAATATAATAATATAATTTGAAATAAGGGAGGACGACAACCATGAGCAAAATAATTGGAATTGATCTTGGCACTACGAACTCGTGCGTCGCCGTGATGGAAGGCGGCGAGCCGACAGTCATTGTCAACGCGGAAGGGAGCCGCACCACGCCGTCGGTAGTGGCGTTTTCAAATACGGGCGAACGCCTTGTGGGTAAAGTAGCCAAAAATCAGGCTATTACAAATCCAGACAGAACGATCAGCTCGATCAAACGCGATATGGGCACCGACCGCAAAATCAATATTGACGGTAAAAACTACACACCGCAGGAAATTTCGGCGATGGTACTGCAGAAACTTAAGAGCGACGCGGAGGCGTTTCTCGGCGAGACTGTCACCGACGCAGTGATAACGGTTCCCGCGTACTTCTCCGACAGTCAGCGCCAGGCGACAAAAGACGCGGGCAGGATCGCAGGGCTCAATGTGCAGCGTATCATCAACGAACCGACGGCGGCGTCGCTTGCCTATGGCATCGATAAGGAGGGGGAGCAGAAGATACTCGTGTTCGACCTCGGCGGCGGCACGTTCGATGTTTCCATACTGGATATCGGCGACGGTGTGTTTGAAGTTCTCGCGACCAATGGCAACACTCGCCTTGGCGGCGACGACTTCGACCAGAAGGTGATGGATTACATTGTTGCAGAATTCAAAAAAAGCAGCGGTATCGATATTTCAAAAGACAGGATGGCGATGCAGCGTATCAAGGAAGCCGCAGAGAAAGCGAAGATTGAACTTTCCGGCGTACTTCAGGTGAGCATCAATCTGCCGTTTATCACGGCGGACGCCACGGGCCCAAAGCATCTCGATATGACGCTCACGAGGGCAAAGTTCAACGAACTGACCGCAGAACTCGTGGAGGCGACGGTAGGGCCGACAAAGCGCGCGATGGAAGATGCGCATGTGACAGCTAACGATTTAAAAAAAGTGATACTCGTAGGCGGTTCCACGAGGACTCCTGCTGTGCAGGAAAAAGTGAAGGAACTCACCGGCAAGGATCCGTACAAGGGCATCAACCCGGACGAATGCGTTGCGATCGGCGCGGCGATTCAGGCAGGCGTGATCGGAGGCGAAGTCAACGACATCGTGCTGCTTGACGTCACACCGCTGTCGCTGGGTATTGAAACATTGGGCGGCGTATCGACGAAGCTTATCGAGCGCAATACGACGATACCCACCAAGAAGAGCCAGGTGTTCTCGACCGCTGCGGACGGGCAGACGAGCGTGGAGATCCACGTGCTGCAGGGCGAGCGCGAGATGGCGGCTCACAATAAAACTTTGGGACGCTTTAATCTGACGGGTATACCGCCTGCACCGCGCGGCATGCCGCAGATTGAGGTCAGCTTCGACATCGATGCAAACGGTATCGTACACGTATCGGCGAAGGATTTGGGCACTGGCAATGAGCAAAAAGTGACAATCACTGCTTCGACGAATATGTCTAAAGAAGATATCGATAAGGCCGTCAAAGACGCGGAGAAATTCGCAGCGGAAGATAAGAAGGAGAAAGAGCGCGTCGAGATACGCAATAATGCGGATACGTTGGTGTTCCAGACAGAGAAGACGGTTAAAGATCTTGGCGACAAAGTCAGCAGTGAGGATAAAGGCAAGATCGAGGCGGAGGTTTCCAATGTGAAAAACGCGCTTGCCAGCAACGACAGCGACATGATCAAAACTGCTTCCGAAAAGCTCTCGCAGGTATCGTATGATATATTCGGCAAGATATACCAGCAGGCCAATGCGCAGGGCAACGCGGCGGGCGGAGGTTTTCAGGCCGGGCCGCAGCCGGGTGCGGACGCAGGAAGCGCGCCTAAGGAGGACGACGTAGTCGATGCGGATTACGAAGTTGTGGACGACGACAAGAAAAACAAATAAACCATTCCAATCATAGAATACTGTGATATAATATGTTGCCGAAAAGCCAGAGCTTACGCTTTGGCTTTTCGGCGATGTTTGATTAACAGGCTGCGAAAAAGCAAAAATTATTAGGCAGCCGGGTTTTAGGTGGTGCGTATTTTGGCTGGCAAAAGAGATTATTACGAGGTGCTGGGGGTAGGCCGGGACGCGGGCGATGACGAAATCCGCAAAGCGTACCGAAAGCTTGCAAAGCAGCACCACCCCGACGCGAATGCCGTCAACAAAGACGAGGCGGCGGAAAAGTTCAAGGAAATCAGCGAAGCGTATTCGGTGCTCAGCGACGGCAGCAAGCGCAGGCAATACGATACGTTTGGGCACGCAGCGTTTGAAAACGGCGGAGGCGCGGGCGGTTTCGGCGGTTTCGGCGATTTTATGGGCGGTTTCGGTGATATTTTTGATACCTTCTTTGGCGGAGGATCAGCACGCAATCGCACTGGGCCGATACGCGGAGCCGACCTGAGAATGGAACTGCGCATTACGTTTGAAGAAGCTGCGTTTGGCATAGAGCGCGAGATCAGTTTAAATAAGGATGTGCGGTGCGATACATGCGGCGGCAGCGGCGCAAAGCCGGGCACCAGCCCGAAGACTTGCACGACATGCGGCGGTTCGGGACAGATAAGGCAGCAGCGCAACACCGCTTTTGGCAGCTTTATGAACGTGGCGGATTGCCCGGACTGCGGCGGGCGCGGGCAGATCATCAAGGACCCATGCCCGAACTGCAACGGACGAGGCATAAAAAAACAACAGAAGAAAGTCAAGATCAACATTCCTGCAGGCATAGATAACGGACAGATACTCAATATGCGCGGCGAGGGTGCGGCAGGACAGCGCGGCGGTATGCCGGGCGATCTGCAAATTCATATCGCCGTGCAGCCGCACAAATACTTTACGCGCGACGGGTACGACCTGTATCTCGAAATGCCGGTGTCCTTTGCGGAAGCAGCGCTGGGTGCGGAACTGACGATCCCTACGCTTGAAGGTAACGTCAAATATAAGATGGGGGACGGCACGCAGACGGGTACGGTGTTCCGCCTCAAGGAAAAAGGCATACAGCATCTTAACTCCTCACGCAAGGGCAGCCTGTTTGTGCGTGTGCGCGTGGAAACCCCGCAAAAACTCAGCGAAAAGCAGAAGGAACTGCTGCGGCAGTTCGATTCGTTTTCCAAAAAAGAGAAGAGTTTTTTTGAGCGAACGGGTGAATCGTGATGAATTGGAAGCAAGTGAGTGTATCCGCGACGGAGCAGTCGGCGGACATCGTGTCGTCAATACTCATCGACGCGGGCGCCAGCGGCGCGGAGATTGAGGGCGGCAGCAGCCCGGAGCCCCGGGCCGACGAATGGACGTGCGACGCTGTGGCGCTGTGCGGGCTGAAGGTGAAGGCCTGGTTCGGTGAAAACGGGTTTGAGGCAACGTATGAGTATATCCGAGAACGGCTGGAAACGCTGCGCGAAAGCGATGCGGGCGCGAGCAGCCTGGAGATCGAAGTCACAACCGTACCGGATACCGACTGGAACGAAAATTTTCGAAAGAATTTTACTGCCTTCCGAGCGGCGGGGCGCATTGTCATTAAGCCGACATGGGAGGAATACGAGCCGGAAAAAGGCGACATCGTTATCGAGATGGACCCCGGCATGGCGTTTGGCTCGGGCGTGCACGAGACCACCCGCATGTGCCTTGAACTGCTGCAAAAATATATGAAGCCGGGCGCGGACGTGCTCGACGTGGGCTGCGGCTCCGGCATACTCGGTATTGCGGCGGACAAGCTGGGCGCGCGCAGCGTGCTCTTGCTTGATTACGACAGCGTGAGCGTGGATGTCGCACGAGAAAACGCGCAGCGAAACAGTGCAAAGCTGGAGGCGCGGCGCTCCGATCTGCTGCAAAACGCAAACAAAAAACAATACGATATCATACTGGCGAATATCATCGCAGATATTATACTCAGGCTCAATCAAAATATCAGCGACTTTCTTGCGGCGGACGGCGTCTATATCATCTCCGGAGTCATCGCGGACAGACTGGATGAGGTCATAGAATCGCTGAAAGAATACAGCCTTGTGCCAGTGGAAACGCTGGAAATGGCAGACTGGCGTGCGGTCGCGGTCAGGAGGGGCGATGCACCGGGCATACGCTGAAAAGACGGATATCCGGGGCAATACCATCCTTATCCGCGGCGACGAGGCGAAACACATTAAAAACGTGCTGCGCTTGCAGCCGGGTGAAAGCTTTATCGCGTTTGACGGAACGGGCATGGACTATCTGTGCCACATAAAAACACTCGGAGCGGAGATTGAAGCGGAGATACTATCGAGCGAGAGCAATAGTACGGAGCCGCGAATACGCATAACACTTTATCAGGCATACCCAAAGGCCGCAAAGATGGAGGACATCGTACAAAAGGCGGTGGAGCTCGGCGCGGCAGGTATCATACCGTTTACCTCCCGGCGCTGTGTGAAACGGCCGGAGGACGGCGCGCGTTTGCGGCGCGTCGCACTCGCGGCGGTGAAACAATGCGGGCGCAGCGTACTGCCCGAGGTAACGGACGTGCTGAGCTTTGACGCAGCCCTGACGCGTATGGCAGTGCATCAGAGGCTCATCGTGTGCTGGGAGGAAGAAAAGGCAGCTTCGCTAAAGCAGGCACTGCAGGGCGATTACGCCGATGTCGGCATCGTGATCGGGCCGGAGGGCGGATTTGAGGCGGCAGAGGTGGAGAGAATGCGAAGCATCGGCGGCGTGTCCGTCTCGATGGGCCCGCGCATACTGCGCACCGAAACCGCGGGGATCGCGGCGCTGGCGGCTGTATTTTTTGAGAAAGGTCAAATGCAATATTGAAGAAATTTTCCGTCTGCACGCTGGGCTGCAAGGTAAATGCCTACGACTCCGAAGCGATGCGGGCGCTTTTTTTAAACAGCGGATACGAGGAAACAGGCTTTGAGCAGTATGCGGATATCGCGGTGGTCAACACTTGTACGGTGACGGCAGTTGCGGACAAGAAGTCGCGCGCGATGATCCGCAGGGCGGCACGTACCGCCAAGGTCATCGTCGCGGGTTGCCTCGCGCAAAGAAATGCGGCGGAGCTGCTCGCAATGGAAGGCGTGGATGCGGTGGTTGGCACGGACGACCGGAGCCGTATCGTCGAGGTGGCCGAAAGGCTGCTTGCGGGCGAAGAAAAGATAGATGCGACGAAGGAACTCAAAAGCTGCGGATATGAACCGCTGCATATCGGCGGCGCAGGTGTGCGCACGCGCGGCGTCGTCAAAATACAGGAAGGCTGCGATAACTTCTGCAGCTACTGCATTATACCGTATGTACGCGGGCGGTCGCGTTCGCGCGCGCTGGCCGAGGTGGTGAGCGAAGCGGAAGCGATGGCGCAGAGCGGTGTAAAAGAGATTGTGCTAACGGGCATTCACATCGCTTCATATAAGGATGAAGGACGCGACCTTGCCGACGTAATACTGGCGCTGGACAAGCTGGGGATTCGCATCCGGTTGGGCTCGTTGGAGCCCGGTCGGTTCGCGGAGGGTTTTATAGAACGTATCGCTTCGGCGAAGCATTTTTGCCCACACTTTCACATATCGCTACAGAGCGGCTCGGACGTCGTACTCAGACGCATGAACCGACACTATACAGCGCAGGAGTATCTGAACTTTTTACACGCGCTTCGCGGCAATTTTAAGCTGCCCGGTATAACGACGGACGTCATCGCGGGCTTTCCGGGAGAGACGGAAGATGAGCATAAAGAGACGATGGACTTCGTGCGCGAGTGCGGATTCTCGCGGCTGCATGTGTTCCCGTTCTCCGCGAGGAAAGGCACGAAGGCGTACGACATGACGCCCAAGGTGGATAAAGCCACGGCGCATAGACGCGCGTCGGAGTTGATATCGCTGGGGGGGAAACTGGAGACCGAGTATATTTCAGGATTGCTGGGGCGCAGTGACGAGGTGCTGTTCGAGGAAAAATCGAAAACGTATCCCGGCTGCATGGAAGGGTACTCGACACGGTATGTACGCGTGGCGGCAAAAGCCGCGTATAATGAAGTCAAAACAGTCGCGCTGATAAGCGCAAAGGATAATGTGATTTACGGAGAGGAGAATTGATATGGAGGATTGCCTGTTTTGCCGCATTGCTTCGGGCGGCATACCCGCCAAAAAGGCGTACGAAGACGATCTGTCGCTCGCGTTTTACGACATCGACCCAAAAGCGCCTGTACATGTGCTGATTATACCGAAAAAGCACATATCATCCGTCGCTGCCGCGGGCGAAGAAGACTTTGCGCTCATTGCGCATATGATGAAGGTCGCGCAGCAGCTTGCGAAAGAACTGGGGCTTGATAACGGCTTTAGGCTTGTGGTCAACACGGGGCGCGACGGCGGGCAGTCGGTAGATCATCTGCACATTCACCTGCTTGGCGGGCGCGCGCTTGCGTGGCCGCCGGGCTGAGCAGAGAATGTTCTGCGATTCACCATATCTTTCGTCATAGTAAACCGATGCGCCTGTAGGGGCGTCTAAAGTGTCCTTTGGGTAAAGTGCCCTTTGGGTAAAGTGCCCTTTGGGTATAAGACGCCCGTACAGAAGACATAAAAGATGATTTAAGCGATGGACTTAGCCGCTGTCATGATCGGCGCGTCAGGGATGACGCGCCCTACGGGGATGCGGACGGCTATGCCGTCATTGCGAGCGAAGCGCGGCAATCCAACTCGATATCTCACTGCGTGCTCTGGATTGCCACGTCGCGGGCGCTCCTCGCAATGACGGGCAAGGGCTGTTGTTGGTTCTATGTCATTGCATGCGAAGCACGGCAATTCCAAACACAACATTATTTCTGAAAGTACGATATCGGGTGCACTTCATGCAGTTCCTTGGCATGGCGCTCTATCACCTGCGGGCACAGCAGCGAAGCGCGCGTAAGCGCTTCCGGCCCGAAGCGCCGCATGATATCGTCCTTGGCGAACTCGAGGCTCTGCATCCTTTGGCGGTGCGCGTCGAAAAAGCTTAATTGCGTGTGCTTTTCGATGGGCGTAAGCGCCGTGATGCGCACGCCGATAGCGCGTATGGGGCGTGCACATGCGTCCCAGTTGGCCCGGTACAGCTTCATCGCGCACTGCGCGATCTCGTCGGAGATGTACGTGGGGCGCGGCAGCACGGTTTGCCGCGTGATCCATTCCAATTTACTGTCGCGCAGCCAAATCGCTATGGTTTTGCCCTGGAGCCCCTTCTTGCGCGCGCGTGAGGCGACCATATCCGAGAGTATCAGAAAAGCCTCGCGCACCTCGGCCTCCGTTTTAAGGTCGCGCACCGTCGTCATGCTGTTGCCGATGCCTTTGACGGTCATTTCGTGGTCTACCGCTTTCACGGGCGAGTCGTCCATACCGGTTGCGAACGTATGCAGCATGAGACCGTTCTGGCCGAGCAGCGCCTTTAGCAGCATCGCGGGCGCGCACGCGACATCGCCGATGGTCAATATGCCCGCTTTTTCGAGACGCGCGCGCGTTGCGCGGCCGATGCACAAAAGGTCGCCCGCGGGAAGAGGCCATACGATGCGGCGGTAGTTGCCGCGGTCGATCACCGTCACGGCGTCGGGCTTTTTGTAGTCGCTGCCCATTTTGGCGAATATCTTGTTCCACGAAACGCCTACCGATACGGTGAGCCCCGTCTCCTTTTTGACCGTTTCGCGAATCTCGTTTGCGGTGCGCTCCGCAAAGCTCGCGTGCGGATGGAACGAAGTGATATCGAGCCAGCATTCGTCGATGCCGAAGGGTTCGATCTGCCCGGTATAGCGGTCGTAGATGGCGCGCACGGTTTTGGAAATCTGCATATAGAGCGGATAATCGGGGCGCAGCGTCACCATGCCGGGGCACAGCTGCGCGGCCTGCCATATGGGCTGGCCCGTTTTTACGCCCGCGCGCTTGGCGAGCTGGTTTTTGGCCAGCACGATGCCGTGACGCTGCGAGGCGTCGCCGCAGACCGTGACCGGCACATGGGAAAGCTCCGGCCGCCCGATACACGACGCCGAGACAAAAAAATTGTTGAGATCGCAATGCAGTATGGTTCTGTCCATGCCCCGCTCCAATAAGAACTTATGTTCTATATATATTATAAAATACGAATTAACGTTCCGTCAATGTCAAAAAGCGGACATATGTTCGATGGCGAATGTTAATAGAAATGTAAAGCAAAAACAACTTTTGATATAGTATAATAAAGCGGACAGACGAAAGAAGGGGACCACGCATATGGTGAAAATCAGGAAAGCGGTAATACCCGCAGCCGGTATGGGCACGAGGTTTCTGCCTGCGACCAAAGCGCAGCCCAAGGAGATGCTGCCCATCGTCGATAAACCCACGATACAGTACATCGTGGAGGAAGCAATCAGCGCGGGAATCGAATGTATCCTCATCATCACGGGCCGCGGCAAGAGGACGATCGAAGACCATTTTGACAAGTCCTTTGAGCTTGAATCGGAGCTTCAGCGTCAAGGGAAAGCGTCGCTGCTCAGCATGGTAGAGGATATATCGCATCTCGTCGATCTGTACTATGTGCGGCAGAAAGAAGCCAAAGGACTTGGCCACGCGATCAGCTGCGCGAAAGATTTTATAGGCAACGACCCGTTTGCTGTACTCCTGGGCGACGATATCGTCGTATCCGAAAGGCCTGCGATCGGGCAGCTCATGGAGATATACGAAAAATGCGGCGAACCCGTGCTGGGCGTGCAGCGCGTCGCGCACTCCGAGGTTGATAAATACGGTATCGTAAACCCTGCTGAGCCGCCGGACGGACAAAGGCTGCATAAGGTTTCCGGCCTTGTGGAAAAACCGGCGGTTGGCGAAGCGCCTTCCGATATCGCCATACTGGGCCGGTATATCATCACTCCCGAGATATTCGATATCCTGGGCAAGCAGGCACCAGGCAAGGACGATGAGATACAATTAACCGATGCGCTTCGGACGCTGGCCGCTTCGCAAGGCATGGTCGCCTACGAGTTTGAGGGTAAGCGGTACGACGTGGGGGATAAGCTGGGTTTTTTAAAGGCGACCGTGGAATTTGCGCTGCGCAGAGACGACCTTAAGGCCAGTTTCAAAGAATATCTGCGGGATATCATGAAAGAGACGGTTTAATGAGCGAAATTCGTGACATCACGCTTGCACCCTTTGGTGAAAGAAAGATCGCCTGGGCGCGGCGTAACATGCCGGTGCTGTCAGGGCTTGCTGAAGTATTCGCGAAGGAGAAGCCCTTTGCGGGCATACGCGTGTCGCTGTCGATCCACCTCGAGGCCAAGACGGCTTACCTTTGCCGCGTGCTTTTGGCTGGCGGTGCGCAGATGTCGGTGACGGGTTCCAACCCGCTTTCCACGCAGGATGACGTGGCCGCAGCGCTGGTTTCGGGTGGAATGGAAGTGTTTGCGTGGCACGGTGCGACGGAAGAAGAGTATAAACGCCATATTTCAATGGCGCTGGCACATAGGCCGCACATCGTGCTGGATGACGGCG